>JAACZX010000317.1 GCA_009996555.1 Chitinophagaceae bacterium
GTACAGCGCTGTGAAGTACGAACAGGATATCTTCTTCAAATACCGTATTGCCGGTCCTTACGGATGGAGCTACTGGTTGATGATGACCTGTAACGTAATTACGCCGCAGTTGTTCTGGAGCAAGAAACTCCGTCGTAACATCGCCTTCACCTTCTTAATGAGTATTGTGGTGAACGTGGGTATGTGGTTCGAACGTTTTGTGATCATTGTATCATCACTCTACCGTGATTACCTGCCTTCTTCATGGTCGGTGTATTATCGTCCAACCATTTGGGAAGTTGGTTTCTACCTCGGATCATTTGGGTTGTTCTTTACCTGTTACTTCCTGTTCTCGAAATACTTCCCTGTAATTGCCATTGCAGAGATCAAGCATATCCTGAAGAAGAACGGAGAAAGTTATAAAGAGCAAATGGATGGTATTGAAAAGCAGGGCGTGGAAGAATTTGCACACGAACATGCACATGCACACTAATTGAATAAAAGCTGAAAGCTAAAAGCTAAAAAATATGTCTGTAAAAAAATTCGTAGTTGGCTGTTTTGATGATGAAAAAACACTGTTCCCTGCGGTAAAAAATACCCGCAAAGCAGGTTACAAGATTCATGATGTGTACACACCATTCCCGATCCATGGTTTAGACCATGCAATGGGTTTGCGTGATACCAGCCTCCACACAGCCGGCTTTATTTATGGTATCACCGGTACTACCGTTGCTTTAACGTTCATGAGCTGGGTGTTTACCAAAGACTGGCCTTTGAACATTGGTGGTAAACCGCACCTGCCTTTGCCTGCATTTATTCCTATTGTGTTTGAGTTAACGGTATTGTGTGCAGCGGTGGGTATGGTACTTACCTTCTGCTACCTCTGCCAGCTTGGGCCATTTGTTACCAAAGATCACTTTCACCTGCGTGCAACAGACGATCTGTTTGTAATGCCGATTGAAGTAACGGAGAAAACAAATGTGGAAGAAGTGAAAGCTTTTTTCCAGAGTGCCGGCGCAGTGGAAGTATTCGAAAAAGAAGCGGAAACAGGCTGGTGGCTTGGTCGCTACGACAAAAAAAGAAAGGCATTTGAAAAAGAAACTATCGTTACAGCATAAACATATTGCAATGCGTTCAACAAAGATTGTTACACTTGGATTGGTTACAGTAGTATTGGCAGCAGCCTCCTGCAACAACGGCCCCCGTCGTGAGCCGGGCAAAATTTATATGCCCGATATGGCGTACAGCCGTGCAGTGGAAACTTATGCCGATCACAGCAACCTTACCGAAGCCGGTATTTATTACGATGCAACTCCTGTTGCCGGTACAGTAAAACGTGGCGAAGTGGCTTATTTCCCGCTCACACAGGACAAGGTAGGCGACACAACCAACTATGTAGCTTCTAAACAAATTGCTAACCCTTTGCCTGCTTTGAACGAAAAAGATATGGCTGAGGCAAAGCGACTGTATAATATTAACTGCGGTATCTGCCACGGCGAAAAGCTGGACGGTAATGGTCCGTTGTACAAAGGTGGTGATGGTCCTTACCCCATTGCTCCTAAAAACCTGGTTGCTGATCCGGTTGTATCAAAAATGCCTGCGGGTCAAATGATGTATTCTGTTACCTATGGTAAAAACCTGATGGGTAGCTATGCATCGCAACTGAGCACAAAGCAACGCTGGATGATCATTCATTATGTGCAAAGCATGCAGCCCGGGGGTGTTAAACCTTCTGCCGCTGATGCCGCACCAACAGCACCTGCTGCAGATACAACAAAGGCGACGAAATAAGAATAACGAAACTAACATTCAACTATAAACGAAGTTCAATGGCACTGAAAGAACAATTTGAAATACCGGGTGGATTAAAAAAATGGAGTTATGCATTGATGGGTGCAGGTGTGTTAACACTTATCCTTGGTGTAGTATTTCTGCATCCGTTTTCCGCTGGTCATGGTGAAGGTCATGGCGCTGAAGCCTATGGTGCTACCAAATTCTGGATGGCATTAATGCACAACAGTATCTTTTGGCTACTGGTGGTGGCTGCCAGCTTCTTCTTTATTGCTGCCACTTCATTGGCACAGGCAGGTTGGCCGGTGGTGTTCCGCCGTGTGCCCGAAGCGATCTCTGGTGGTTTGAATGTGTTAGGACCGGTTACATTGGTCATTTTGCTGGGATATGTGTGGATCTCAAAGGATCATCATATCTACCACTGGAAAGATGTGGAGCATGTAAAGCATGATGAAATTCTTTCACACAAAAAAGGCTTTTTAAATCCTGTTGCTTATACCATTTTATCTGTTGCTGCAGTTGGTTTGTGGATCTGGTTCCGTAACTGGTTCCGTAAAAATTCACTGGCAGAAGATTTAGCAGGACAAGGCGAACGTTCTTTCTACTGGAAATCATTAGGAATTGCTGCTGCCTTCCTTGTTGCTTATGGTTTAACGGTATTAAGCACACTGCCATGGATGTGGCTGATGAGTATTGATGCACATTGGTACAGCACCATGTACAGCTGGTACACATTTGCCAGCTCATGGGTGGCAGGTCTTTCACTGATCATGTTATTTGTAGTTTATCTCAAAAATCATGGTTACCTCGAATTTGTGAACGAAGAGCATTTGCATGATATTGGTAAGTTTATGTTTGCCTTCTCAATTTTCTGGACATACCTGTGGTTCTCACAGTTTATGTTGATCTGGTACAGCAACCAACCGGAAGAAACTGCTTACTTCATTGACCGTCTTGGTTATGGTGGTAAAGGTGAAGGCACATTCAGAGGCATCTTTTTACTGAACCTCATCATCAACTTCCTTGCACCATTGCTCATACTCATGCGTCGTGGATCAAAACGTAACTATGCTGTATTAACGTTTACATCTGTACTTCTCATTTTTGGTCACTGGTTGGATTTTTACCAGATGATCACACCCGGACCTTTGAAAGAATTGGGTAAAGATTCAAATACAATTGGTCATTTTGTATTCAGCCTTGGTGTTAGCCTTGGGTTCCTTGGCCTGGTTATTTTATTAACCGCAAAACATCT
>JAACZX010000318.1 GCA_009996555.1 Chitinophagaceae bacterium
ACCTGCTGCCAATACAACAACGTATGATGATATAACAGGACTATTGCCAAATAAAACATACTACTACCGTTTAAAAGCAATTGCCGGAAGTATTGAATCGGCATACGGCCCTGTTGTTTCTGTTACTACACCACCTGTTGCATCTGCTCCTGCAGTAACCGCTAATCCATCGCCGGCAAATAATGCACAACAAACAGAACCTGTAAACGGCAGTGTAAAACTTACATGGACAGGCAGTTCAAACACTGTTAACTACACTGTGTTCTTTGGTACAGGTGCAGATAACCTTACACAAGTGGGCGCTGTTGACTATAGCGCAAGCCCGTCGCTTACAGTAAATAATCTTACTGAATACACACACTATTACTGGCGTATAGATGCAACCAACGCAAAAGGAACCACCACAGGAAATGTGTGGAATTTCCGCACAACAAAAACATTTCCGCTGGGCCTTATCGGTCATTGGAGTTTTGATGAAACAGAAGGTATTGATATCATCGACAGTTCCGAATATGCCAATCATGGTATTCTTGGTTTGGATGATGACGATCTGAGTATTCGTGTACCGGGCAAAGTAAACGGTGCGGTTGATTTTGCAACAGCATCGGTTGATAAATATGTGGTGAGTATTCCGCATAAAGATCATCTCTATCTTAACAAAACACCATTCAGTATTTCTTTCTGGATGAAAGCTCCCGCCTCCATGCTTCCTCCCGATAACAACAGCAGTTCTTACTTGCTGTGCAAAGGTTCTATTACCAAAAACACAACAACAGGCGCAACCGGTAAACGTTTCGATATTGAATTCAAGAATAAAGAATTCCGTTTTGCTATAGATGACGATGTGACAAAGTATGAACTCACGACAAGCGGCGTTCCTTTTTTCGTGAATGACTGGGTGCATGTGGTGATCGTTCGTGATACAGCCGCAAAACGATTACGGGTGTATAACAACGGGCAACTGATCAAAGAACAGGCAACCGGTACTGGTGCAGCACAATCAATTGGTGAAGAAAGTGATTTCATTCTCGGCAATATTGGTGAACTGGAATTTCTTGCTGCCACCAACAAGCCTGCACCTTACAAAGGCATGCTTGATGAATTTAAAGTGTACAACTATGTGTTGAATGATCTGGATGTACTAAAACTATTTCATACAAGTCCGTTACCAATTACGCCTTATGCGCCAACATTGGCAAACGGTACAAGCCTGGAAGGTTTCGACGAAACGATCAGCGCTTCATGGAAAGGTGAGATCAACACAACTTCGTACAAAGTTTATTTTGGAACAGATGCAAACAACCTTTCTTTCCTTGCCGATGCAACACTTGCAGATCCATCTGTTGCATTCAGCAACCTGCAAAAAGGAACAACTTACTATTGGCGTGTAGATGCTGTTGGTGCGGCAGGTACAACAACCGGAACAGTATGGAGTTTCAATGCAGTATCGCCGAAAGGAATGGTGGCGCATTATAAACTCGATGAAACAACAGGAACTGTTGTAAACGATAACAGCAATTACCAATGGCATGGAGCCATCAGCAATATGCCTTCAGCAGAATGGGCTGCTGGTAAATTTGGCAACAGCCTGAACTTTGTTAACCCTGTTTCAACAAGCAGCATCACTGTACCACATGCTGATCATTTGCAATTCGATCGCAACGCCTTCAGTATTTCAATGTGGGTGCAGTTAACGAATGGTAACAGCAATTACAATTCATCGGTTAGCAAAGACTGTTATCTTATTCACAAAGGAAAGTTTGCTGATCCCGGTGGTAAATGGTACGGCTTACAGTTAAGAGACAGTACACTCACATTTGCTATTGATGATGCCGGCACCAAGCCAAGTGTGAGCATCAATTTGAAAAAAGCATCGGCCTATTATATTTTTAATAATAACTGGACGAATATCATTGCCATAAAAGATACCGCAGCCAAACGGATCCGTGTGTACATCAATGGTGTGGAAGCAGGTAGTGCCACTTATACCGCCACACTTGGATCAACCGGCTTAAATCTTCCATTGCTTATTGGCAATTCATTAGAGAATAAACCATTCCATGATAAAATGGATGATGTGCGGCTCTACAATTACAAACTGAGTGCAGAAGAAATTGCACGTATACAGCAGGGAATTCCATTAGTAAATAAAGTAACCGATCCAACACCTGCTAACGGTGACATGCAGGTGAACTATGGTAACATTGCTCTTGCATGGAAAGGTGATGCACAAACATATAATGTATATACAGGCAGTACTGCAGGTAATTTATCAATGACTGCAACAGCTGTTACAACACAAAACTATACGTTACCAAACGTTACAACACTTGGCCCGGTTTACTGGCGGGTGGATGCTGTGCGTGATGGTGAAACAGCAACAGGTGATGATTGGATGTTTACTGTTGTTGATACAACCAAGCCAACTGCCATTGCCAAAAACATTTCAGTTGCTTTAGTAAATGGTACTGCAACCATTACGGCTGAACAATTAAATAATGGCAGCAGCGATGATTATGGCATTAAATCTCTGGCAATTGATCAAACAACATTCGATTGCAGCCAGATCGGTGAACACACGGTTACACTTACTGTAACAGATAATAAGAACAATACAAGTACAACAACAGCTGTGGTTACTGTAGTCGGCACTATACCTGTACCATCCATAACCATAAGCCGCAACGATCCTGCATATACAGGAGGTTCAGCCAATACTGTATTCCTTGGCTATGGCGCACAACAGCTAATACTTACTGCAGCTGATGCAGTTAGTTCACAAAGCAGTTACGCATGGACACCTGCAAATAACCTGAATACAACAAGCGGATCAGCAACAATATTCAGTCCCGTTACTGCCGGTAATTATCAATACAATGTTGAAGCAACAAATGAATATGGTTGCAAAGCAAACACATCCGTTACATTAACTGTTATTGATGCACGCTGCGGCAACAATATGGATAAAGTATTACTGTGCAAAGATGGTAAGAGCAAATGCATCAACAGCATC
>JAACZX010000319.1 GCA_009996555.1 Chitinophagaceae bacterium
GTTATCATTGTTGATTTTTGTTTTTAGAATTGATTTCTACCGTTCTTCATCAATATGCCTCCGCATGATCATCGCCACGGTTATCAGCCACAGCTTCTGCTAAGCCGTTAACGATCTTAATGGCTTCAAAGCGGCCAATATTTCCACGCTCCACAATTTTGTAACCCATTGCTTCCAGCTTTGTGCGCACTTCCATTGGAAATGTACGTTCAACATACACCACATCGGGCAACCATTGGTGATGAAAACGTGGTTTCCAAACAGCATCTTCAAGACTAAGATTAAACTCCAGTGTGTTGAGTAAAACCTGGTACACCTGTGTGGGAATAGTAGTACCACCCGGTGAGCCGATCACAAGAAAAGGTTTGCCGTTTTTTAATACAATGGTAGGAGTCATAGAGCTCAGCATGCGTTTGTTGGGCGCAATAGCATTCGCTTCGGTACCAAGTGCGCCATACATATTCGGCACGCCCGGTTTAATACTGAAATCATCCATTTCATTATTGAGCAAAAAGCCTGCACCACCCACAATTGTCCGGCTGCCATAACCGCCATTTAATGTGGTGGTAACAGATACCGCATTGCCATCTGCATCATACACGCTCAGGTGTGTTGTTTCTTCGCTTTCAGGATTTGCATTGCCATGACCTGTTGTTTTACTGTTGCCCGCTTTGCCCGGTTCAAAATCGCTCATGCGTTGCTGTAAGTAAGCAGTTGAAGTGAGTTTCTTCACCGGCACTTTCACAAAATCCCTGTCGCCCAAAAACTCTGCACGGTCGGCATAAGCCCTGCGTTCTGCTTCAATCATCAGTTGTACTGCTTCGGGTGAATGAAAGCCATACTGGCCGATATTCCTGCTTTCCACCATGCCCATCATTTGCTGGATCAATATACCTCCGCTGCTCACCAGTGGCATCCCAATGATCGTGTACTCTTTGTATGCAGAGGTCATGGCTGTACGCTTTGCCGTCTGGTAATTTTTCAGATCTGCTAAAGAGATCATTCCTCCGCCTCGTTTCATTTCTTCCACAATCAGCCGTGCGGTTTCGCCTTCGTAAAAACCTTTGCGGCCAACATCACGGATGCGTTTTAGTGTGGCAGCCAGTTCTTTTTGTATCAATGTATCACCAGCTTTCCATCCACCATATTTTATAAATGCAGTTGGTTTGCTGCTGTAGCGGATAAATTCGCCCATGGTTGCATTTAAACTTCTTGCTTCCGATTCGGTGATCACAAATCCTTTTTCTGCAAGATCAATAGCTGGCTGTATCAATTGGCGGAAGGGTAACTTGGCATATTGATGTGTGGTAAACAAACCGGAAACAGTACCCGGCACACCGGAAGACAAATGTCCGTTTTGGCTGAGGCTGGTTTGGGCGTTACCTTCTTTGTCAAGGTACATAGCACGACTTGCAGATGCAGGTGCTTTCTCCCGGTAATCAAGGGCAACCTGTTCTCCTTTGTTTGTAACTGCTATTAAAAAACCACCCCCGCCAATATTTCCAGCACCTGGGTACACAACAGCCAATGCCAGTTGTGTGGCAATAGCAGCATCAAATGCATTGCCTCCTTTTTTCATAATAGCCACACCCACTTTGCTGGCAAGCGGATGAGCACTCACCACGGCTGCCTTTTTACCGGCCGCCTTTTTCTCAATGGTATAGTTAAACGGATTGTACTGCGCCTGTAAGGAAATGCTGTAAACAAGGAGAAAGAGTACAGTAAGTAGCCTCATGCTGATAATTTTACCGAAATTAATTTTTTACCGCCAAACTCCGCTTATCTTAGGTGTTATTCAAATCAACTTATGATAAGCGGTTGACGCTATGTTCGCTGCTTTTTTAAATTGCATCCTTCAAATTTGTTTATGAGAAAAAATCTTTTCCTTCTTCTTTCGCTTTTTATGGCCGCAACGGTATCGGCTCAGTTACAAAGTCCCGATCAGTTTCTTGGCTACAAAGCAGGCACACGTTATACACCGCACTGGAAAGTGGTGAGTTATTTTCAGCATGTGGCGGCCAATGCCCCTAAAACAGTCAAGCTGCAACAGTACGGTCAAACGAACGAAGGGCGTCCTTTGATGGTGGCATATCTTTCATCCGAAGAAAATATGAATAACCTGGAAGCCATCAGGGTAAATAATCTTCGCCTTGCAAATCTTACAAAAGATAAAGCAGCGCCCAATGAAAATGCTCCTGCAATAGTATGGATGAGTTACAATGTACACGGTAATGAAACATCGAGCAGTGAAGCCGCAATGATGACAGTATATGCATTGGTAGATCCTGCAAATGCAAAAACAAAAGAGTGGTTGAAAAATACAGTGGTGGTGCTTGATCCCTGTATTAACCCGGATGGCCGTGACCGTTATGTAAACTGGTTCAATTCTGTTGTAGGTGTAAAAGCAAATCCACGCATGGATACACGTGAACACCGTGATCCCTGGCCCGGCGGCAGAACCAACCATTACAATTTTGATCTGAACCGTGACTGGGCCTGGCAAACACAGGTAGAAAGTCAGCAGCGGTTGAAATTATACAATCAATGGATGCCGCAAATTCATGTTGATTATCATGAGCAGGGAATTAATGAACCGTATTATTTTGCTCCTGCAGCAGAACCTTTTCATGAAGTGATCACACAATGGCAACGTGATTTTCAAACAACTATTGGAAAGAACCATGCAAAGTATTTTGATGCCAACGGTTGGTTATACTTCACTAAACTTCGTTTCGATCTGTTTTATCCTTCTTACGGCGATACCTACCCAACATACAACGGTGCAATTGGTATGACGTATGAACAGGGTGGAGGCCCGGCAGGTGGTGCAACAGCATTAACGGAAGAAGGTGATACATTAACATTGTTAGACAGGGCTACACATCATTTCACTACTGGATTAAGTACAGTTGAAATATCATCGATCAATGCCGGTAAACTCATCACCGAGTTCAGAAAGTTTTTCAACAGGGGTGTATCAACCGGCTTTGGTGAATACAAAACCTA
>JAACZX010000671.1 GCA_009996555.1 Chitinophagaceae bacterium
CATTGTTGATATCCGTATGAAAGGAGGGCTTGATTTAGTTCGAAATGAAAAGAATATTTTCTCTGATGCAGTAATGGTAGATGGTTACTTGTGGAATCATCATAAAGCGGAAGTACATAAAAACTATCTAGTGAGTTTAAGCAGGATGCTTACAGAGATTTCTTCAATAGCGGACTTTACAGAAAGGAAGAAATTTGTACTGGCGAAAATACAAAATGCAATGAAGGTCTATAAAGACCTTGAGGAAAGAAAGATTTACCTAACGGAAGAAAGTGGAAAGTACCATCTTGGTATATGGGAATCGTTTATGAAATCAAAGCTTGAGTAAACTAGTTTTAAGCTGTTCATTTAAAATGATATTCATTCGAGGGTCTTTAGGTGAAATCTTGTAAGGCTTTGAAATAATCTGAAGTTTTCCGCTTTTATTGATTTCAGCCAGACCTATATTCAATTTTTCAAACTCATTAATGTTTTTTATCGCAGGCAAAACAAACTTACTGTCCAGCACAACGTAGGAATAGGAGGCAAACCATTGGTATCTATATGCCTGCATTAATGCTTTTTTCCAATTCTTCAATTTTGCTTCAATAGCGATTGATTCAAGTGCTACAGATTGATAGGGCTTTTTAAAACAAATTAATGAGTCTCGTTTTTTAATGTAGCTGTCAAGCATCAATTTGTTAATTGACTTGTTTATTTCTGATATGCTTGCTTTTGTGATTTCCTGTAATTGCTCAATTGTAACTTTTTGATTTACTTCAATCAGTTTGTAAATATTTGCATCGAAATAAGTTAGAATTGATTTGCCATAAATGGAGCGACTGGACAGACGTGAAAGCACAAGGTCAGCGATGCCAAATCCGAGGTCTACTTCCTCCAGCAGCCTTACAGAAGATGGCTTCCAATTACAAATGGAGCCATAATTCAATTTGAGTTGACTAACTAAATCCTTCTCGGTTGCGAACATCATATTATCTGACAAAAATAAAGGTTGAATCGTCAGCATTTTTACCTCTCACCAAAGATTTAATTTTCGTTTTCACAGAATCAAGTGATTTGCGTTGAAACTCTTTGAAGAAAGTAAATTTATCAGATTCCAGAATATGGTAGAAGCCATCAGTGCACAAAAGAAGGTGTTTGTTATCCTTTTTGAATGAAAGTAGCCTGATATCATCTGGTGTTAGTTCATCGTCTCCAAGGAACTTTGTAATTATGTTCGTGCCATCACTGTCGTCCTCGGTAATTGGTTCAATAAATTGATTGTTTACTTCATAAATCCTTGAATCACCGAGCCAGGAATAATAAATCATTCCGGTACTCTTTTTGATTACTAGCAGGCAATATGTTGAATAGGCTTCACAGTATTCTGAAGTAGCAAGTGCGTTGTTAAGGTCGTACAGCAACTCCTTAACTTTTACCTTGCCATTGATATATCTTGAAAAATTCTCCTTCACAAATTTCTTTGCCAAATGACTGGCTTCTCTTCCGTTTTCAGCACCACCTACGCCATCAAAAACAGCATAAAGGGAATAGTCAGGATCATCAATAACTAAATATGAATCCTGATTTTCAGTACGGTGAATGCCTTTAAATGAACTGGTGATATAGTGTTTAGACAGATGCACAAAAGTAAGGTTTTGGGGCTGCAAAATTAAGGTAATGAAATATACAAATACTAATGCATAAAGCAATAAATTGAATCTTATTTTAATAAGAAATAAGTGAAATTTCATGCCAGAAATGTAAGCTTCAAAAAGAAATTGCTAACAAATAGCTAAAATGGCGATAAGAATACATGCAAAACTATTTGCATTTTATTTAGGTAACAGAACTTATGATACCAGTAAAGTTAAATAAGCTTTCTTGGCCATAATTAACTGTATTGCCCTACGAGCAGCTTTGCTTTGCCAGTACTTACTTTATCAAACAGCGTCTCGTTGTTCTTCGCATCATACATGAAAGGAAGGAACATTTGGAGGGGTTTGGCTTGGCCCAAGAGGATCATGGAGCATTGGATCTCGGTCCAGTCGGAGAGGATCTTCCAGGCGGTTTTGGCGGCTTGCTTTTGGAGCTGTTCTTTGGTGTCGGGACGGGGACGTTTTATTTCTTTCCAAAGGATGTTGAAACATTCTTCGACCTGGGCTTTTAAATGGAAGGGGAGGGTTTGCTGTAGTTGTTGATCGTAGAGGAGGAAAGTGATGCCGGTGCAAATTTTGTTTTGGTATTGTTTGTTGATGTTGCTGGCACCGATCTCCACCAGTAATTCTTCGATGCGGGCCATGGATTTTGATACTTCGACGTTTGATGTGTAGTTTTTAATGTTCATGTTGCTGTGTGTTTATGAAGTGATAAATGATGGCTATACGCTTTGCAATCAGTTCGATGTTGCTGTGATCTTTTAATATGATTTCTTTGTCGAGTTGGTTGCTGGTGTATGCCATGAGCAGCTGCAGATCCCTGTGCTGGTTGCTGCTGCTGAGTTGTTTGATGCGCTCGGCTTTTGCTGTTTGCTCTATTTCAGGTGTGAGCTGCAGCTGCAGGTGATGGAAATGTTTTTCAGATAAATGGTGCATGATGGTTTTCCCTTCTTTCCAGGATTCGTAGAGGTATTGTATTTCTTTTCCAATATCCTGTTCGGGTATTTTTTCCTGCTGACCGGGCCAGTGCCTGGCATTTACCATCCATTTTTCTACAAGTGCACGCCAGTCTTCAATTGGGGCTTTGCCCTGGATTTTCCAGCCGAGTGATTTGTAGTGGTTGTAGAATTTTTTTGCTTCTGAACTGGGGTATTTGTTTTGTTCAAAGTATGTTTTGATTTCATTGTAATCCGGTTGACCCACCCCAAGCCTCCCGCTTTGGCGGGACAAGCTCTCCCGGGAGGGGATAATCAATGCGCCGGGATCTTCTTTCTTCGTTATTTTTTTCTGTTGATTAGATGTGTGTGTGGGTGTTTCTCTCAGTTTTGAAATGTTTGGTTTTATATTCTGTCCCAAATTTGGGAC
>JAACZX010000672.1 GCA_009996555.1 Chitinophagaceae bacterium
GAAAATGATTGTGGTATGTTTCAGGCGTTCCTACGGAACGCAAACCTTGTATTGTTAACGTGCTATCGATCAAATGCCCCTGCTGGATAAGTGATATTGATGAATTACTTTCTACCAGTTTGAAATTGTGCAATAGGCAATTCTGTAGAATATGTTCTGGGTTGTTTAGGTTGATCTTTTTACTTTCTTTTGTGCCATCGGCACATTTCATGGGTAGCCAAATATGCAGGATGGTTTGCGTTCCGTAGGAACGCCTGGTGCAATTATTTTCTTGATTGTAATTCAGTCTTGATCTTTTTCATATTGGCAATGTTCATCGTGAGGATCGGTATAAACATTAATGGCAAAATCGTAAACACCGAAAACCCTTTCTTTGAATAACTCACAATAGCTGATACAATCATCACACCAATGGACGCTGAAATCACCGCAATGGCAATGCGCATCAGTTTCAGGTTTTTGTTGAGTTCTTCGGTGGTCATTTCAGAGATTTGTTTTTGTGCCATGTGTTTAATTCGTTTTTAAAAATGATGTTATGTCCTGCGTCCATTCATTCTTATACTTCAATAAATAATTTTCATGTCCGGCTTCAGGATAAATTTTCAACAGTTTTTTCCCGTTTAGATTTTCAAAAATAGCATCTGTTTCTGAACGACTCACATTTTTATCTTTAGCTCCGTAAAGTAACAATGTTGGACAACTAACAGCTTTTGCATACTCAGAAGGGTTGTGGCCGAACGCCCAAAAACCATTTTGTATACCTCCCCAGAAAACCAATAATCCTGCCATTGGAAAAACCGGGGCATTCATGATTCGAAACCTTGCACAAGTTGTTTGATACATGGAACCAAACGGACATTCAAGAATAATTGCTTTTGGTGTAAGTTGGTGATCATGGATCGCTTTCAAAATTGCAGCAGCTCCCATCGAAGTGCCGAACAGGTAAATCTGCTGTTCACCTTTTTGCTGTAAGTATTCAAATACAGTTTTCACTTGCTTTGCTTCTTTATATCCCAATGTGGTTTGATTTCCTTCTGAACCACCGCTACCCATAAAGTCAACCAGTATTGTATTGTACCCAAGCTTTAGAAATTCTTCAGCCTTATCCATCATCGAAGATTTTTCACCACTGTAACCATGAAAGATAGCGACAGTTCCTTTCGCTGAATCGAAAGACAAGTTTCGTTGAATATACCAGCATTCGATTTTTTTATTGCTTTGGAGCGTAATGATTTCAATATGGTAATTGCTGTCAACCGGTTTATTGACAGGTCTGGGATTGTTAACACCGGTAATCAGTGTTTTTATTTTTGTAAAGGCTGAAAGTTTTTCCGGACTTTTTGTTTTTTCTGAAACAGTAGAAGAGAAATGTGTAAACTTATAAGCATGGAAGAATGCAACAACATTCATTAGAATAAATCCTGTTAGCAAAAGCCAGAATAGCTTTCTGTATGTTTTTCGTTTTAGCAAAGCATGACTGGTTGTAATTGTTTACACGCCAAACTGCCGTAAATGATGATCAAGATGTTTCCACATACTCTTGCCCCATTGTTCGGCCGTCATTTTTCCAAAGAAGGGATGTACTTTGTCGCCGACACCGGCTGCACCTTTTTCATGAAAGGCCTTGGTGATAGAAAGCATCTCTGTTTTTAGTCTTTAACAATAAAATTGGGAGCAGTAGGTAAACTTTTGCCGTATGGTCTTGAATTATACAACGCAGGACGAAACAACCAGGCAATATAACTGATGGGATGTCGCTTCAACGGTTTACTTGTAAGCGGAACTTTGTAAGCTTCTTTGCAGTGGGTGAGCATTTGTGCTGCCGTCATTTTTCCCCATTGCCGTTGATGATTGATGGTAAGATTTTGCAGGCGCTGATAAATCTCTTCAAACGCCTCCCGCTCAAACATGTTCTTTACTTCCATTTGCTGATGATTTCGTCTTCCGCAAAATACGGAATAGTATCATCACTGCTTTGTTCTTCCTGTTTCCAGTACGCAAGTGTAACAACCTGTCCGCTTTTTGTTTTCAACAAACGACCGAAAATTGCATTGGTAGGATTGAAGGTTACATCGGTAACACCCACTGTAAATGTTGATGGAGGAGCTGGTGTTTCAACCGGAGCGGCTGGCGCTTCACCCCGTCCGACCGAGTCATCCGGGCGGGCCTCAACTGGCTTTGGTGCGGGCGCTGCTTTCGGTGGAGGAGAGGCAACTACCACAACTGTATAACGATTCTGTTCGAGTATATTTTTTAAAAAGGCTACACGTTCAGGTGATGCATTCTTTTCCACGATCGCACACTTCACGCCATCCAACTCTTCAAACTCATGATTTTTATTAATAGCCATATCAAGTACGATTTAAGAAGTACGAAGTACGATTTGTAAAACTATTTCAGTAACGAATAAATATATTCATACGCTCCGCTGATGATGCCGGTAACAACAATACCTGCCATACAAACAACCATCGAAATTTTCGGACTCCAGCTGATTGCCAGATTTTCAACAGGTGTTTCGTTGGTATCCATGAACATGGCTTTGATGATGCGTAAATAGTAGTAAAGCGATATTACCATATTCAATGCAGCTACAATGATGAGCGGGTAATTGCCTTTGCTGGCACCGCCCAACAGTAAAAAGAATTTACCAAAGAAGCCTGCTGTTGGCGGAATGCCGGCTAATGAAAACAGGGCTATTGCCAACACCCATGTTAGTGCAGGATTTGTTTTGTACAATCCTTTGTAATCATCAATGTTTTCTTTTCCGCTTGCTTCACTTATTACATTTATTACTGCAAAGGCTGCTAGGTTTGAGAATAAATACACCAATACAAAATAGACAACAGAACTGTGGCTTTCCACATTTGCTCCCGAGATGCCAATTAAAATAAAACCCACCTGCGATATGGAAGAAAATGCAAGAAAGCGTTTGATGTTTTGCTGACGTATGGCAAACAGGTTGCCAACGATCATCGACAGCACAGCCAGTACCGCCA
>JAACZX010000673.1 GCA_009996555.1 Chitinophagaceae bacterium
ATTCTTACAGATGAATTTAAGAAGTCTATCGAAGGAAAAGGACAAAGAGCTACGTCTGCCATATTTTGGACAACTTACCAATTCAATACAGCAGAAAACAAAGGCACAAGGGATGAAAAAAAATTACAAGCGTACAAATGGAGAAGCGAAGCAATCAACACACAATTAAGCAAAGAAGAAATTGCCTATGTGATTACTGAAATAAATAACAACCTTAATAATTCAAGTGGCTATTTGGGAGCTATCAGCGATAGAAGCAAAGAGCTCTATTTTAATAAACAAACTGTTGGGCAATACCTGTATAAACAATTGCAGGCAAGCCCTCATACACGGATGAAGAACCAGGTATTTTACCGACAGGATTACTTCGATGAATTTGAAACAATTTGGCAAACACAGTCAAAATTCCATAAAGAGCTTACGGAAGAATTAAAAACAGAAATAAGAGACATCATCATCTTCTATCAGCGGAAATTAAAGTCACAAAAAGGATTAGTAAGCTTTTGTGAATTTGAAAGCGAAGTAAAGGAGGTACTGGTTGATGGTCATCTTAAAAAGAAAACCATCGGCTATAAAGTGTCACCAAAATCTTCTCCACTTTTCCAAGAGTTTAAAATATGGCAAAACCTCAACCATCTCGCCATTCAAAAAAAGGGAGAAGTTGACATTCATGAGTTTGATATTGAAACAAAGCAATCGCTATTTGACGAGCTAAATATAAAGGGAAATTTATCTAAAGAAGAAGTATTAAAGTCTCTTGGCTATATCAGCAAAGACTTTGATTTAAACTTCAAAACGTTGGAAGGTAACAGAACAAATGCCGCCTTATACGATGCTTATTTTAAAATGATGGAAGCCGAAGGACATGAAGAAACAGAATGGAAAACATTACCAGTTGATAAAATCAAAGAAATGGTTTCCAATTTATTTCAATCTCAAAATATCAATACTAATATTTTACAATTTGATGCAGAGTTAGATGGAGCGCTCTTTGAAAAGCAGGCTTCTTATCAACTCTGGCATTTATTGTATTCTTATGAAGGCGACAATTCGAACTCTGGAAATGAGAAATTATATGAATTGCTATTCTTAGTGCAAAAGCTATGCGAAAAATATTTCCCTTTATAAAAGAACTGAAATACAATATAGCCTGTGCAGAAGCTGGCTACAACCACTCGTCTTCATTGTTAAAAGAGGAAAATGAACGTCGTCCTTTAAAAGACAAATTAGAATTATTGCCAAAGAACTCACTGAGAAACCCAGTTGTTGAGAAAATACTCAACCAAATGGTAAATGTAATTAACGCCATTATTGCTGAGCCTACTTTGGGCAAGCCAGATGAAATAAGGATTGAGTTGGCAAGGGAATTAAAAAAGAATGCAGCTGAAAGGGAGGAAATGACTGCAGCTATTAATAAATCAACAATAGAACATGCGAGAATCAGAAACATACTTATCAAAGAAGATGGCATTTTAAACCCTACAAAAAATGACCTGTTACGATACAAACTATACGAAGAATTAAAAATAAATGGATACAAAACGCTTTATTCAAATACATATATTCCAAGGGAAAAATTATTCAGTAAAGAATTTGACATAGAACATATCATTCCAAAAGCCCTGCTATTCGATGATAGTTTCTCTAACAAAACGCTTTGCGTAAGACAGGAGAATCTTGATAAAGGGAACAAATGTGCCGCAGAATTTATCGGTTCGTATTTTGGAGAAGATAAAGTGACAGATTATGTAGCAAGAGTGGAAATGATGTTTAAGGCAAAAGAAGGAGGCATAAGCAAAGCCAAGTACAAAAAACTCCTGATGAAAGCCGATGAAATTGGGGAGGGATTTATAGAAAGAGATTTAAGGGATAGTCAATATATAGCCAAGAAAGCGAAAACAATGCTTTTTGAAATATGCAGAACGGTTGTAAGCACTTCCGGCAGTATTACCGATAAGCTGCGTGAAGACTGGGGATTGATTAATGTGATGAAAGAATTGAATATTGAAAAATACAGGAAAGTTGGTTTAACTGAGTTTATAGAGATGAAAGATGGCAATAAAAAAGAAATAATAAAAGACTGGACAAAAAGAAACGACCACCGCCACCACGCAATGGATGCCTTGACAGTTGCCTTTACGCAACACAATCATATTCAATACCTAAACAACCTGAATGCGAGGCGTGATGAGCATCATAAAAAACATACTGCTATTTATGCAATAGAAAACACAATAACCGAACTTATTACAAATGACGACGGCAAAAAACAAAGAGTGTTTAAATCGCCGTTACCCAATTTTCGAACAGAAGCTAAGAAACATTTGGAACAAGTGCTGGTATCGTACAAAGCAAAAAACAAAGTAGTAACCAAAAACAAAAACAGGTTTAAAATAAAAGCAGGTGAGAAAAGTAAAACAGAATTAACCCCAAGAGGGCAATTGCATAAAGAAACTGTATATGGCAAGTTACAACAGTATGCCACCAAAGATGAAAAAGTGGGTGCAAAATTCGACAAACCAATGATTGAAAAAGTGGCATCACCAATATACAAAGTAGCCTTATTTAATCGTTTACAAGAAAACGCCAACGATGCAAAAAAAGCATTCACAGGAAAAAACAGTTTGGACAAAAACCCAATTTATCTTGATGCTAATAATACAGTTAAGGTGCCAGAAAAAGTAAAGCTGGTTTGGCTGGCAGATGATTATACAATAAGGAAGGACATAACACCTGATTTAAAAATTGAAAAAGTAATTGATATTGGGATTAAAAGAAAATTAGAAGAAAGGCTGGAAGAGTTTAAAGGTAATGCTAAAGAAGCTTTTGCCAATCTTGATAAAAATCCAATTTGGCTTAATAAAGAAAAAGGAATCAGCATAAAAAAAGTAACGATAAGTGGCGTTTCAAACGCAGAGGCATTACACTTTAAAAAAGATCATTCAGGAAAAGAAATTCTGGACACGAATGGGAATAAAATAGGCGTAGATTT
>JAACZX010000674.1 GCA_009996555.1 Chitinophagaceae bacterium
ACAAATTTTGTGGCAGGTAACTTTTCTTCTACCGTTTTTAAAGTACTGTGAACAGCATAAAATTTTTGCGGGGTATGCAGCTTCACATAGTCGCCCATGGCTTCCACAAAAAGAATATCATCAATTTTTAAACGGCGTACAATATTAGAATCCCGGATGAAAACAAATTCCTGCTCACTGATCTGTACATCTTCTTTTAAACTGTTGATAATGTCTCTTGCCCTGTCAATTGCCTGTATAAAGCGGGAAGGATTAACGGGCTTAACAAGATAATCTGCCACATTCAGTTCAAAAGCTTCTGCTGCATATTCTTTCTTTGAAGTGGTAAATACAATCACAGGCCCTTTGCTTCCAAGATTTCGGGTTAACTCAAGTCCTGTCATTCCCGGCATTTCAATATCAAGCAGCAGCAAATCAATCTTTTGCTCCTGGAGAAAATTGTAAGCATCCATTGCAGTTGAACACTCTCCGGCAACAACAAGGTCTTTTACCTGTGTCGCCAGCTGTATCATAGTTGTTCTTGCAATAACATTGTCATCAACGATGAGGCAATTCATGAACCAAATATATAAAATGAACAGAATAGAATGATGCCTGTGTGAATGACAGATTTGAACCAATTCCGGAACAGGATGATGATGAATCTTAAAACCTGCCGGCGGAACTATGTTCGTACATAGTTTGAGGAGCTGTTCTGCAAGTCGTTTAATGTAAATGTGGCCTGAATTTTTATGATAAGAAGCGAAATGAAGTAAAATGAAAAAAATAGTACCAGAAAAAAGTAAATTTTCAACCTCTTCAAAACCACAACTTTCTCAAGCCCGTTTTTTTAATAGAATAACAACATGGATACTCAGGAAAGCAGAGGCTTCCGGTATGCATCAACATAAATAAAGAGAGCAAGCAGGTTGGGGCCTAAGTTGTTTAAGCAGGAGGAATTTCTCTTTATGCTCATCAATACTTAACAAAAAACAAATTAATCCCGCCATGTATTAACCAGCTGCCGGTTGTGCACTCATTCAGCTAAATCGTTTGATCTTGTCGGTATAACTGCCGACATATCTTTCCTTTGCTTCACTGCTCAGAAATGAATGTTCAATCATACCGGACACTTCCTGTTGTTTTTTCAGGATAGTATCAATGATATGTTGTGCACGTTTTGGAACCATGAACATCCGTGTTGCCAGTTCTTCAAAGTCAGGTCTTCCGTAATATCCGTGTTGCTTGTAAAAAGTACTGTCCACATCGCCTTCATATAACTCCAGCGCTGTGTCGCTTTCTGTAGGGGTATGCAGTACAGTGCACATCAGGTCATAAGCTTTGGACAGCATATAATCTCCATACTCCGTTTGCACCAATGAAAAATTTTTCAAGTGTGCGTCGCCGTTAGAAAATACATAGTTAAATAAAACCAATTTAAAAAAAACTTCCAATACCGGGGGGGAGGCTGCCACTTTATCTCTTATCAGTTGTCCAATAGCTTCGTAACTGCCGTTATACTTATAATGGTCGCCTGCATTCTTTTTTGTTTTACCGCTTATTTGTGCAAAATCTTCCTGCAGTTGTTTGCTGCCATCGGGTTTCACATCAAAGCGTTTGGTGATATAGGCAGGTGTACCATCTTTAAAGAGAATGAGTGCATTTTCTGCCACGGGTACAGCAAATAACTGCTTTGCTATCTGCATGGTTAAGTGCTCGTTTTCCGGTGCCTGATCCTGCAAGGCAATTAATGCACGTGGCGGTATCGGTTTTAATAGGTACTCCCCTTTTGTTTCAGTAAGTACAAGCTCTTTACCCTCCAGCTTTACCGAATATTTTAACTGCACGCCCGAAATTGAAAGTTGTTTGGTTTTTTCCTGGTAGGCAGGAATATTTTCTGCAGTGGGTGCATCAAAAGCAAGTACATGACTTACTCTTTTGCCTCCAAATAGTTTTTTGCGGCAGCCGGCACAATAGCCTTCGGTATTTTCTTTGTAACATCCGTAACAACTCATCTTGCTTCTGTTAATTCTTTTACTGTAATGGCCCCAATGGTATCTTCTCCGGCTGTTTTAATCAGCCTGGTAAAATCATCGTCTTCATCAATTTTCAGTAACCTGCATTGAATGTCTTTGTTTATACCCTCTGCCAGCAACCCGTAAAAAAAAGGAAACAATTCAGTGGCCTTATACTGTTTCGTCGTTTTCGGAAAACTGAGACTGATGGCGGGCATATTGTTCTTGGTAAAATACTCATCGCTGTAGGTAAATACATAGCGGTTTGCTGCTTGTTGTTCCAGCACACCTGCCAGCACGCCATTGTTATATACTCCCGCCCTTGCCATTAATTAGTTTGTTTTATGGTTAATACAACTTCAAGGCCCAGCACCGCTGCTAATTTATTCAGTGTTTCAATGGATGGGTTGCCCCGGCCCTTCTCAATTAGGTGGATGGTGCGTAAGTTCACTCCGCTCAGTTCGCCCAAGTCCTCTTGCCGTAGCTTAAGGAATTCACGTCTTTCCTTGATCAGTTCACCCATTGTTTTTACATTCATATCTGAATTATAATTCTTTTATAGGGATAAAAATAGATGTTTTTTCGGAATAAAGGCCGTAATATAAACTATAATTCATATTTCGGTTAAGGCTCACTGATCATACTCTTAAAAACGGTAAATCTGAATTATAATGCTGCTTTTCGAATGATTTGTATAACCGAACCAGGATTTATGTAAGAACCTGTATAGCTATTTTAGGACGAGTTTTTGACTACCGGCTCCCCCTAGATACTCCCACGATACTCCGTAGATAAAGCGTATATAGAGCGTATTATCTGTAAAAATCCGACACGGCCCAAGTATCTGCAACATGAGTTAAAGTCATTGTTTTGCCATGGGCGTTTGCGGTCATTACAATAAGTATTATAGAACAAAAAAAGCTTCACTTTTCAGTGAAGCTTTTAAAATTGTGTCGGGACGACTAGATTCGAACTAGCGACCCCTTGCA
>JAACZX010000035.1 GCA_009996555.1 Chitinophagaceae bacterium
TATGCCCAGCGTTTATTACCGCAAGGAATTACACCTACACTTGGTCCGGATGGTACAGGTGTTGGTCATATTTTCTGGTACCATCTCGATGCACCCAAACTCGATCTTGGCGAGCAACGTGCATTGCAGGACTGGTATATCAAATTCGCTTTACAAACAGTGCCCGGTGTTGCTGAAGTTTCTTCCTTTGGCGGGTTTGAAAAACAATACCAGCTGGTGATCGATCCGGTGAAATTGCAGTTCTACAACATCTCACTGATGGATGTAATGAACAAAGTAAAAAGCAATAACAATGATGTGGGCGGACGAAAATTTGAAATGGCCGACATGGCTTACATCATCCGTGGATTGGGCTATCTCAAAAGCAAAGAAGATGTAGAAAATATTGCGTTAGCCAATTACAATGGTATTCCTGTTCGGGTGAAAGATGTGGGCAGTGTGCAAATGGGTGGTGATCTGCGGCTTGGCATTTTTGATGCAGATGGTAAAGGTGAAGTGGTGGGAGGTATTGTGGTGATGCGTTACAATGAAAATGCCAACAAGGTCATTGCTGCAGTGAAAGAAAAAATGAAAGAAGTGGAGAAAGGATTGCCTGAAGGTGTAACGTTTAAAACATCCTACGACCGAAGTGAATTAATTCAGGAAGCCATCGAATCAGTAAAAGGAACACTCATTGAAGAAATGATCGCTGTATCTGTAATTGTGCTGTTGTTTTTATTTCACTGGCGCAGTGCTCTCATCATCTTAATTCAATTACCCATTTCTGTTGCTGCAGGTTTTATTTTCCTGGAACTATTCGGCATCTCTTCCAACATTATGAGTTTAACGGGTATTGCACTCGCAATCGGCGTGGTGGTAGATGATGGCATTGTAATGGTGGAAAATGCTTACCGGCATATCAGCGAAGAACAATCAGCAAAAGAAAACACACAATAAGAAACACATGAAATTATTTAAACGAAAAAAAGATCTGTTAACGGCAGAAGAAACGATGAGTATCATCGAAAAATCTTCGAAGCAGGTGGGGCCGGGTGTTTTCTATTCTACCATTATTGTGGTAGCATCTTTCTTACCCGTGTTTTTGTTAACAGGCATGGAAGGCAAACTGTTTCATCCGCTGGCATGGACAAAAACATTTATCCTGCTCATTGATGCAATACTCGCCATTACATTAACACCCGTATTAATCTCGTTTTTATTAAAAGGAAGATTAAAACCTGAAAGTGCAAATCCTATTACACGCACGTTAGAAAAAATCTATTCCCCTGTTTTGAGTCTTTGTTTGCGCTGGCGTAAAACAACCATTGCTGTAAACCTTATTGCTTTAGCAACAGGTGTTGTAATGATGACAAGACTCGGTTCAGAGTTTATGCCGCCACTCGATGAAGGTTCATTATTGTTTATGCCTGTAACCATGCCCGATGTTTCCAACTCGGAAGCAAAACGTTTGTTGCAGGTGCAGGATAAACTCATCCGTTCTGTTCCTGAAGTAGAACATGTGCTGGGGAAAGCAGGCCGTGCAAATACAGCAACCGATAACTCGCCTATCAGCATGATCGAAACCATCATTCTGTTAAAACCCAAACATCAATGGCGAACTGGTAAAACAAAAGACGACATCATAAATGAACTGAATGCCAAGTTGCAGATACCAGGTGTAACAAACGGATGGACCATGCCCATCATCAACCGCATCAACATGCTTTCAACAGGTATACGCACCGATGTTGGCTTGAAAGTGTATGGACAAAATCTCGACAGCATTTATGCATTTGCACAAACCCTAAAAACCCAACTGGAGGGAATTGATGGCGTGAAAGACTTGTACGTTGAACCGATCACCGGTGGCAAGTACATTGATATTGCTGTGAAGCGTGAAGAGATCGGTCGTTATGGTTTAAGTGTGGATGATGTAAATCTTGTAATTGAAAGTGCATTGGGCGGCATGAAGCTTACCACAACCGTTGAAGGACGTCAACGCTTTTCGGTAAATGCAAGATATGGGCAAGACTTCCGAAACAACCTGCAGGCATTAAAACGTTTACAGGTACAAACAATGGACTTCGGCCCCATTCCACTTGAGGCTGTTGCCGATATACAGTTAAGCGATGGGCCGCCGATGATCAACTCGGAAAACGCCATGCTGCGTGGCACTGTATTGTTCAATGTGCGTGAAAGAGATTTGGGTAGTACGGTGAAAGAAGCGCAGGAAAAACTAAACCAGATGGTGACCAAACTGCCCAAAGGATATTTTTTAGAATGGAGCGGACAATGGGAAAACCAGATACGTGCAAACAGAACATTAATGATGATTATGCCCATTGTGATTGCCATCATTTTCATGGTACTCTACTTTACGTATCACTCGTTTAAAGAAGCAGCCATCACTATGATCACTGTTCCTTTTGCATTGATCGGTGGTGTGTTCATGGTTTATTTCTATGGCATTAATTTATCGGTGGCAGTGGCAGTTGGTTTTATTGCCTTGTTTGGTATGGCCATTGAAACGGCCATGCTTATGACCATTTATCTTAACGAAGCGATGCAGAATATGGTGGCAAAGCATGGCAACTCAAAAGCAACACTCACTCCCGCCATTATTCGTGAATATGTAATGGAAGGATCTGTAAAACGGTTACGTCCAAAACTCATGACGGTGTCTGTTGGTTTGTTTGGCCTGATCCCTATTTTATGGGCAACCGGTGTGGGCAGCGATATTATGAAGCCCATCACAATTCCATTGATTGGCGGCACCATCTCATCCACCATTTATGTACTGCTTATTACGCCTGTGATCTTTGAAATGATAAAAGAACGGGAATTAAAACGTAAAGGCAAAATTGATTTAAGCGATGTTAAAGAATAAACTACTTGCAGCAATGCTGCTGTTTGCAGCAACTGCACAAACACAAACGTTAAAGCTCGATGCGATCATCGACAGTATTAAACAATCGCATCCTGTTGTAAAAATGTACGAGCATGAAATACGCTCTATGGATGAAGCGGCCAAAGGTGCTAAAAGCTGGATGCCGCCGGAGTTCAGCAGTGGTTTTTTTATGACGCCATACAATCCCATGCGCTGGAAAAAAATGAATGATGGCATGGGCGGATACAAAGAAGGTATGGGCCAATACATGCTCGGCGGGCAGCAAATGTTCCCCAATAAACAAAAGCAAAATGCTGATGCAAAGTATATGGAAGCGATGTCATCAGTTGAAAAAGAAAAAAAGAACGCATCGCTTAATGAGCTGATCAACGATGCCAAACTGTTTTATTACGACTGGATCATTCTGAAAAAAAAACTGGCTATCCTTGACCAGAATGAACAACTGCTCAACTTCATTATCAGGAATGCAGAAATACGTTACAAGAATGGTTTGGAAAAGATCAATGCTTATTACAAAGCCAAAGCAGCATTGGGCAATGTGCAGAACATGCGGTTGATGTATGAAAACGATATAAGGGAAAAACGCATCCGCATCAATGCACTCATGAACCGCCATGCAATGATGGTATTCGATATTGATACGACATACGAATTGAAGACTTATACTTCACTTGTGTTCGACAGCAGTTTGTTTTATACCAAACGCAGCGATCTGAAAGCAATTGATAAAGACATCAACCTTACCTGGCTGAAACAGGAAACCGAAAAGCAAAGTTTAAAACCACAGTTCGGTGTCCGTTACGAGCACATGTTTGGCTTTGGCGGTTTGCCGATGCAGTTTTCGTTGATGGGTATGATGAGGCTGCCGCTCACAGGCTGGTCGTCGAAGATGAACAAAGCCAATATTGAAAGTTTGAAATGGAAAGCTGCTGCATTGCAATCGCAAAAAGAAATGCTGCTGAACGAATACAGCGGTATGGCTTATGGCATGCGTAACGAACTGGAGTTAAAAACCAAACAGTTGAAACTGTACGATGAAAATATTATTCCGGCATTAAAGAACAATTACAAAACCATGCAACTGGCATACGAGCAAAACACCGAAGAACTGTTTATGCTGTTTGATGCATGGGAAACTTTGTACATGACACAACTGCAATACAGCGATCTGTTACAACAGGCATTGCAACTGCAGGTGGCAATTGACAGACTGATACAAAAGGAATAAGGATAAAGGTGGAAGGTTTAAGGAAGAAAGAAAATCCAATGACCAAGAAACAAAAGACAAGGAAGAAGAAACAAGGCACAACGTTCAAGGAACAAGAAACCGGCAACCGGCAACCTGTAACCAATAACAATAATATCATGAACTATAAAAAATATTTTATCACTGCACTTGTCTTGCTGATAGCATTTGCTGCATGCAAAAACAAAAACGAACATGCCGAACACAAGCAGGAAGCAGCAAAAGCAATGTACACCTGCCCCATGCCGCAGGACTCGGTGTTCAGCGATAAGCCGGGCACATGTCCCAAATGCGGAATGGATTTGGTGAAGATGGAACAACCCTCCGGGCACGAACAACATGATCATCAAAATGAAGCAGCTGAATACACCTGTCCCATGCACCCGGAAATTGTAAAAGACAAACCCGGCTCCTGCCCCATTTGCGGAATGGATCTTGTAAAAAAAGTAACCGGTGGCACTGCCGTGCAGGACATTACACTTGAATCGCTGATAAAACCAACCAATGAATTTGTGGTTTCTTCCATACCTGTTACCACAATTGACAAAAGAGAAGAACAACTGGAGATAGAAGCATTGGGCAGCATTGCTTACGATACAAGAGAAGTTGGAACCATTTCAGCAAGGGTGAGCGGACGAATTGAAAAATTGTATGTGCGGCACCGTTACCAGAAGATCAGCAAGGGGCAACGCATCATGGATATTTACAGCCCGGAAATTTTAACAGCACAGCAAAATTTATTGTTCCTTCTAAAGAATGATGCCGCTAATGAAACGATGATCAATGCTGCTAAAGAAAAATTACTGTTGCTGGGTATGAGTAAAGAGCAATTGCAGCAAGTGATCGCAACAAAGCAAACGGCTTTTACAGTTGCCGTGTACAGCAATTACAGCGGACACATTCATGAATCAACCGGTACAGGCATGAACAGCAGTTCAGAAAAAATGAAAGACGTATCACTGCTTACAGAAGAACTGTTGCTGAAAGAAGGCATGTATATCAACAAAGGCCAAGCAGTTTTTGTGGTGTACAATCCTGCAAAAGCATGGGCCGTACTCAACATCTTTGGCGATAACAGTACATTACTGCAAAAAGGAAATGCAGTACGTATTATTCCCGAAACAGCTCCCGATAAAGACTTCAGGGCAAGTATTGACTTTATTGAACCGTTCTACCGGAAAGAAAACAAAACACTTACTGCAAGAGTGTACTTTGATAACAGCAATTTGAAAATTCCAATCGGCAGCCAGGTAAGAGCTGTCATCTTCGGCAATTCCAAAGATGCGTACTGGTTGCCGAAAGAAGCAGTCCTTTCATTAGGACTTGACAAAGTGGTCTTTCAAAAAGTGAAAGATGGATTCAAGGCGCATAAGATCAACACCGGCATTTTACATAAAACACATATACAGGTAGTAAGTGGTTTGCAGCTGACCGATTCAGTTGCTGCCAATGCACAGTATTTAATGGATAGTGAGAGTTTTATTAGGGTGAAGGAATGAGTGGGTTCCGTCTGACGCCCTCGTCTTACAGATAGTGAATAGTGGATAATTAATAATTGACAAATTAAATTTCATGATACTTGATTTTACTAAACGAACTAAATCATCGACAGGTATTTGCCTGTTGCTGACTGCCCTTTGCCTGCTTGCATTCACTTCCTGCAAAAACAAAACACATGTGCATGAAGAAAGCGATGTGTACTACACCTGCTCGATGGATCCGCAGGTGATTGAGCACAAGCCGGGCAAATGCCCCATCTGCAAAATGGATCTTACGCCTGTTAAGAAAAGCAATGGCGCAAAAAAAGATGAAATACAACTGAGCGAACAGCAGATACAGCTGGGCAACATCAAAACCGATACCATCCGCAATGGAACGATCGGCGACCAACTGGTGTTAACCGCCAGTTTAAATTTTGACCAGATGAAAACTTCTTCTGTAAGCGCAAGAGTGGGCGGACGTATTGAACGTTTGTATTTTAAAAACCCCGGCGATTATGTTTCGAAAGGCGCAGCCCTCTACGAGATCTACAGCGAAGAACTCAACAATGCCAAACAGGAATATATTCTTGCACTGGAACGAAAAAGAACATTTGCAACAGAAACCGCTATCGACTTTGAGCAGTTACTGCAAAGTGCAAAAAACAAGTTGCTGTTATGGGGCATGAGCGAAGTACAGATCAACGAACTGGCAAAAACAAAAAAATCTTCGCCTGTTACTGTATTCTACAGCACATCCTCGGGCTATATTACCACACTCGACGTACGTGAAGGCGATTATGTAATGGATGGCGGCACTATTGTAAAGCTGGCCGATCTTTCAACACTTTGGGCGGAAGCGCAGGTGTACACTTCGCAAATGGCGGAAATAGATCTCAACGGTACTGCAACTGTGCAACTGCCGGATATAGATGGAAAAGAAATTAACGGGCGTATTGAATTTGTAAACCCTGAAATCAATCCTGATACAAGGATCAATCTTATCCGTGTATCAATTTCCAACAGTAACAATCAACTTAAACCCGGTATGCCTGCTTACGTGGTATTAAAAAGCCGTCAGCGAAAAACCTTAACACTTCCAATTGATGCAGTGATACGGGATGGTAAAGGTGCAACAGCGTGGATCAAAACTGGCACACACACCTTTAAAAGCATTATGGTGCAAACAGGCCTGGAAAGTAATGATCGTATTGAAATAAAAACAGGTTTAAAAGAAGGCGATGTAGTGGTAACAAGTGGCGCTTACCTTTTACACAGCGAATATGTATTTAAAAAAGGAGCCGACCCCATGGCCGGGCATGATCATTAAACCAAATTGTAAGTATTATTGTACCGCTTTAGTAAGTTGTAAAAAACAGCAAATGAATTATCACTATAAGTTATCAATTATTCTATTGTTATTGCTTTGTGCATGTAAGGAAAAGGCCGCAGATAAAAACCAGGATAAACCTGCAGTTAAAACAGAAACAAAATCTGAGCTCGGCAAAATTAAACTTACTGAACTGGATGGTACCCCTATCGATCTGCATGACTACAAAGGCAAAACTATCTTTCTCAATTTCTGGGCAACATGGTGTAAGCCCTGCATACAGGAAATGCCTTCTATTGCCAATGCCATGAAGAAGGTGAATAAAGATGAAGTTGTGTTTTTGTTTGCTTCTACCGAGGAAGCAGATGAAATTAAATCATTCAAGAAAAGAATGCCTTTCCCTTTTCACTATGTAAAAGTGGAAAACTTTGAATCGTTAGACATTATGACGATACCCACAACTTTTATCTTTAATTCAAAAGGCAAACGTGTTTTCAATGAAATGGGGTACCGGAAATGGGACACAAAAGAAAATATCAATCTCATCACCAACAGCAAATAACAATATGCAAAAACTTTGTATTGTACTTCTGCTTGCAGCAGCATTGGCATCATGTGCCGAACAAAAGAAAGAAACATCAGCTGCACCGCTGTTGTTGAAATCTCCTGCAGGCGATTCCTGTGCCGAACCTTATCTCTTTACTGATGCAAAAGGCATTGCGCATTTATCGTGGGTGGAAAAGAAAGGAAAAACTTCAACCTTATTCTTTTCATCATTACAAAACGAACAATGGTCAACACCTGTAGCAGTGAGCAGCGGCAATAACTGGTTTGTAAACTGGGCCGATTACCCATCAACAGACAACGGAAAAACATGGAGCAATGCAACAATACTGCACGATGATGGCAAGAAAGCTGAACACGGTTTTGTCTCCATCATTCCTTACAACGATCAGTTTATGGTATCATGGCTCGATGGAAGAAAAACAGCCATGGAGGGCGAACATAGCGGGCACGAAGGACATCATGGAGAAATGACGTTGCGTGCTGCATTGCTTGATAAGAAAGGAATAAAAACAAAAGAATGGGAACTCGATGGACGCATTTGTGATTGCTGCCAAACAACCATTGCCGTTACTACCAACGGACCTGTTGTGGTGTACAGAGATCGTTCTGATGAAGAGATCAGGGATATGTCGATTGTACGTATAGTAAACGGAGAATGGACACAACCAAAAACAATTTTTGCCGATGAATGGAAAATTGCAGGCTGTCCGGTAAACGGACCACGAGCCGATGCGATTGGCAACAACTTAGCCATTGCCTGGTTTTCGATGAAAGATAAGAATGCCGAAGTGAAAGTGATTTTTTCAGCAGATGGCGGCGCAAACTTTCAACAGCCGGTTAAAATTGATGAAGGAAAAGCAATTGGCCGTGTTGACCTTGTTATGCTTGATGAGCGAACAGCGGTGGTGAGCTGGATGGAAGGTGCAACCATTAAAGCTGTGAAAGTGCATGCTGATGGCAAAAAAGACCAACCTGTAGTGATTGCTGAATCATCGGATACACGTTCAAGCGGTTTCCCGCAAATGACCAAAGCAGGCAATAAATTGATCTTTGCATGGACAGACAGCAAGGCAAAATCTATTAAGTTGGCTGCATTGCAGCTGTAATATGGATTGATGATCAATCCGTGAGCTTTTTTATGATTGAAGCAACGCTAACAGTCAATAGCGGCCTGCTGAAACTACAGTTAAAGCCGTTTTAACTGTCAAACCTGTAGTACAGGCTCTCTTTCTTTATTTGTGAACAGTTGTGGATAATGACATAACAGCAGTTTAACAGGAATGGACTTAAATTTGTCCCTTCATTTCCAAAAATTAAAAGAACATATATTATGGCACTCCAATTTACAGATGCAAACTTCCAGACCGAAGTTCTCAGTTCAGATAAACTCAGTGTAATTGATTTCTGGGCAGAATGGTGCGGACCTTGCCGTGCAATCGGACCGGTTATTGAAGAACTGAGCAAAGAATACGATGGTAAAGTAAAAGTAGGTAAGGTGAACGTGGATGAAAATCCACAGGTGAGCATGAACTACGGTATTACTTCTATTCCTGCTATCCTTTTCGTGAAGAATGGCCAGGTAGTTGATAAACTCGTAGGCGCTCAGCCAAAAGGCAACTTCGTTAAGAAGATCGAGCAACACATGTAATAACTGTTACACGATTATAAAAGCCCCGTTTCATTTACGAAACGGGGCTTTGTTTTTGCTTTACGTGTATTGCATCCTGAAGAGCGTCTGACACAAGAATATCATTTACTACTCATCATCATTCATCTCCCTTTATTCACATTCATTCAACATTCATTAAGCCAATTACACTTTATTAAATCTAATAGCTAATTTCAGGTATTAACACTAAAATCCCCTTCATGTCAGTTACCACGCTTTTTGCAACCATAGTTACCGGGCACTATGGTTTTGCCGACATTCACAAGCAACCCGATAACGATCATCATCTTCTTGTATCAACACAACATTTTTCACCCGGCGATGTGATCAGTCCGTTCGGTTCTTCTGAAATACACACTACCCCATCAAGATATACTGTACAGGTAAACGATACACAACACATTATTCTCAAACCTGAATTTCTGCAATACATCAACCACAGCTGCAATCCCAATGCATTCTTTAACACCAGCACCATGCAGCTGGAAGCGTTGAGAACAATAGCACCAGGTGATGAGTTTACATTCTTTTATCCATCTACCGAATGGTTTATGGCCGAACCTTTTCAATGCAATTGTGGTGAAGTAAATTGTATTGGCATTATAAAAGGAGCAAAAGAGCTTTCAAAAGACCTGCTGGCCCACTACCGTTTAACTGATTTTATACAGGCGAAAGCAGACGAACAGAATCATTAATACGCTACATTTACTTATGCATAGTAACCCGGCATCATCTTTTCCTTCCACTCCACAACCTTTATTCATTTGGGTACTGGCACCACATCTGCAAACAAACGACGCCAACATTGATTATTACTACGACTTTTCACAAAGCATCGAAGAATATACAAACGTTTTTGCTCAACTTGAACTCAACTGGAAATGGCAACCTGTAACACAGGAAAACGTTAAACAGATTATTGATGATATAGCAGCAACCACTTCGTTTCAAACACCCATTGTTTTGAATTTGTGCGATGGCGATGAGGTGAATGGCACACCTGGTGTTTCGGTGATTCATTATTTAAAAGAAAAGCAGCTTATTTATACCGGCGCTGATGCGGCATTTTATGACAACACCACTTCCAAAATTGTGATGAAGGAGTTGTTTGATAAAGCAGGCATACCGCACGCAAAATGGGTGCCTATCCGTAAGCGTGATCAAAAACTGAAAGGCATTTGTGAATATGTGGGCACACCTATGATTGTAAAGCCTGCAGTTAGCGGTGGCAGTATGGGCCTTGGTGTAAAGAACGTGGTACAGAATGATGAAGAACTGAAAGTATTGGTGCAGGAACTGTTTGAGGGTTACCGTGGCTGGGATTTTTCATTTGGCGGATTGGTGGCTGAGCAGTTCATTAACGGGCCTGAATACACTGTATTTCTGTCGGGTTCGCATCATTCGCCACGCAGCCGGAAAGTATATCCGCCTGTTGAACGTATTTTTCATAAAGACTTACCCGATACAGAAAAGTTTCTCTCCTTCGATCGTTTGTGGGAAACCTATGAAAAAGAAAAACCGCTCGGCGAATACGAAGATTTTTATCAATACCACCTGCCTCCTATTGCACTGCATAAAAAAATTATGGACCTGAGCTGGAAAGCCTATTGTGCAGTGGAAGGAACAGGCTATGGGCGCATCGACATCCGCATGGATAAAGCAACCGGCAAACTGTATGTGCTGGAAGTAAATGCACAATGCGGTTTAAGTGAAGATGAAAATTATACGTCCATCGGTGCGATTGTCCGTTTAAGCAACCAACCTTACTCCGGTTTAATTCTGCACATTTTACAAGACGCCATGCAGCGTCATTACAAAAAACAAAAAAAGACAGTGGCTGTGCGTTAACAGCATGAAGTGTTATGAAGATCTGTGTACTGCAACCCGACTATTCTACTTCTGCTGTTGATTACCAA
>JAACZX010000320.1 GCA_009996555.1 Chitinophagaceae bacterium
AACGACTGCCAAACTACCAACCACTTCAACCTTCAGCACCCGTAACTCACAACCCTTAACCCGTAACTTCTTGTTTAATACGTTTCATTCACCCAGTTCTTCGCTTCCTGTACAATATGTTTCAGGTCGATCTTTACACCGTATTTATTTTTTAAATGACGGGCCAGTGCATCAGCTGCATATACACTGCGGTGCTGACCACCCGTACATCCAAAGTTCACCTGCAGGTTGGCAAAACCACGCTGCATATAATCTTCCACAGCAATATCAATAATGTTGTACACGCTGTTTAAGAACTGCGGCATCTTTGTTTGCTGCTCCAAAAAATCCTTCACCGCTTTATCTCTTCCCGTTTGTGTTTTAAATTCCTGGATACGCCCCGGATTTAAAATGCCTCTGCAATCAAACACAAATCCACCACCATTATCCGTTTCATCGGCAGGAATACCTGTTGACTTATACGAGAAACTGCTGATACGCACCACAAGCGCTGTATCATCCGTTGCCTTAGGCGGTTCAAAGCGTTGAATGATTGCATCCTCCACCATCAACCCCAGCAAACGCTCAAACTCCGGCAATACGATCCCCACCCGTTTGTTCGTTAAAAACCAACGGAGGTTACGCAATGCCAGGGGTATACTGGTTAAGAAATGCGCCTTCCGTTCAAACAAACCACGAAACCCGTATGCGCCAAGCACCTGCAGCAAACGGATCAACACATAACCATTGTACTGGCTCACAAAACGTGTACGGTCAATTTCTTTTTGCGATACATCCGCTACACAATCCATATAAAACTCCAGTAAACTTGTTTTCCATTCATCCGGCAGTTCAGCTTTTGCCTGCCACAACAAAGAGGCAACATCATACTGCACAGCACCTTTCATCCCTCCCTGGTAATCGATAAAATGCACCTTGCCGTCTTTCACCATTACGTTACGGCTCTGAAAATCACGGAACATAAAATATTTATGATCCACACGTGTGAGATAAATACTCAGGTCTTCAAAATCGTCCTGCAGTTTTTCTTTATCATAAGGGATCTTCAGTGTATCAAAAAAATAATAACGGAAATAAAGCAGGTCAGAAAGAATTGCCTGGCGGCCAAACTCACGTGAAGTAATGCACCAGTCGTAGTTAAAATCTTCATGCCCCTTGATCTGCATGTGTGCCAGCTGTTGCAGGCTTTGCTGAAACAAGCCATACACATGATCGTTATAACCATGCTGCTCCAGTTCATTCAGCAAAGAAACATCACCAAAATCCTGCTGTAAATAAATACGCTCATCGGCCGACACTTGATATATCACAGGCACAGGACAATCACTTTTTTTGAAATGACGGCTGAACTTTATAAAGGTCTGGTTCTCCTTAATATTTTTATTGGCGGTAGCAATGCACACCGTTGGGCCCTGCACACGGTAATACACACGGTCGCTTCCGCTCTGCGGAATTTTTTCAATAGAGGTTGGTGTTTCACCAAAAGCCTCCTTATACAACAATTCGATCTGTTCAATGGCTTGTGACATCGTAAGTAGTTATGTAAAAAGTAAACGAAAATAAGAAAGTTAAACTGTTTGTTGTTTCTGATCCACTCAGGGCTTTAATTCCCGGCTCAGTTAGATGATGAATGATTAATTTTATTCATGCGCCGTTTTCTGCAACGTATCTTAACCAGGCCCGTTACAAACATCGCCAACCGCTTTTCAAGTAAACCCAACCTGCAAAGGGTGCACGAAGCGTTGAGCAAACTATACAGGCATACACTGGAAAATCCCGGCAAAAAAGGTTTGCTGCTTTCTGTTAACAGCGCAACAGACCGTTTTATTATTTTCAGCGATCAGCACAAAGGAGCAAGAAATGGCAGCGATGATTTTATACTTGCTGAACCCAATTACCTGGCCGCACTTGATCATTACTACAGGGCCGGTTTTCATTTTATAACATTGGGTGATAGTGAAGAGTTATGGGAAAACACAATATGGCCGGTAAAAGCAAAGAACAAAAACACATTTGAAGCAGAAAAGAAATTCCTGGCAGAAAAAAGATTCACCAAAGTATTCGGCAATCATGATATTTTCTGGGGCAGCGATCCCTTTGCCGGTCTTCACTTGCTGAGTATGTATGGCGAAATGCTGAAGATCTATGAAGCAGTTGTGCTGCGCCTGTCAATTGAAAACAACACACTTGATCTGTTTCTTACACATGGTCACCAGGGCGATGGACAGAGCGATGGCAACGCCTTCAGTGCATGGTTTGTTTCAAGAGTATGGGCACCCCTGCAGAGTTATCTCAACTTAAACCCCAACACACCGGCAGCAAGTAAAGAATTGAAAACAGTACATAACCGTTTTATGTATGAGTGGAGTAAACAGGATCAGAATCCTGTACTCATAACCGGGCATACACACCAGCCTGTGTTTGCATCGCTCACACATCTTGAACGGTTGTACAAACAACTGATCATTGCAAAACAGCAAAACAATGAACAGGCTGTTCAGCAGATCAATAAAGAAATACGTTTTCGACAGGAAGAATATGATTATGTAAACAGCAACTATACAAACATGAAACCGTTTTACTTCAACACTGGCTGTTGCTGTTATATGGATGGCGACATTACAGGTATTGAAATTGCTGACGGATTTATACGGCTTATTAAATGGAAAAAGAATAACGATCATTCGCTTCGTGAAGTACTGGAAGAAATGAATCTTACTTCTCTGCTTACTACCTGATTTGCCCTTAGTTTTGCAACCTATGAAACGATTGACGAACTACGCTGTAACAGTGGTAATGATACTGCTCAGCACAACCGGCATTGCACAAAACACAAGACTGAATGATTACAATAAAGTCGGTTGGTACGGAGCCACCGGCACATTTAGTTTTAACAGTAAGTGGAGCGCTCATCTTGAATACCAGTGGCGGCGTGAAAACTATTTGAAAACCTGGCAGCAAAGTTTACTCCGCA
>JAACZX010000675.1 GCA_009996555.1 Chitinophagaceae bacterium
GACGCAAAGGAGCGGAGGCGCAAAGACAGCTGCCGCTGTTGGTGACTGCCCACCTAACAGCGAATCATTTATTCATTTGTTTTTTGCTGGAGCAGGGTTTATGAGGGTGATTGGAGGTTGTTTATTTCTGTCGGATTTTTACGGCTGATACGCTCTATGTACGCTTAATCTACGCTTTATCTACGGAGTATCGTGGGGTGTGGGGTTTGGAATTTGGGATTAGGAATTTGGAATTGGGGATTGGGGGAGCGGGTAGGTAATGAGCAATAGGCAATGGGCAATAAGCAATAGGGAATGGGCAAGCAACTATTTTGCTGCAGTTAGGTGATTCCGGGGTCCATTGCATGAGACCCCGGGCGAACGAAACAGACTGATGACATTGCTTTTTGAATTCAGCGCCTTTCATCCATCACTACCGGTAAAGCGATCTCAAATACACTTCCTTTTCCAAATTCACTCTGAACAGCAATGTGTCCATCCTGAGCTTCAATAAATTCTTTACTGATGCTTAAGCCTAAACCCGTGCCTTCTTTTTTTGAACCGGGAATACGGAAGTAACGGTCAAATACTTTATCAATATATTCCGGTGCAATTCCCTGCCCGCTGTCTGCTACTGCAAACTTTACACTGTTGCCTTCAAGCGATACGTTTATTTCAACAGCAGAACCATCGTAACTATAACGTATGGCGTTTGAAATAAGATTTGTAAGCACCCACGCCGTTTTATCTTTATCTGCCAATACAGAAGGGATCGTATCGGGTATTGCAGTTTCCAGTTTTATCTGTTTGTTTTCTGCTGCGGTTCTGTTTGCATTCACAGCATAGTCTACAATTTCTTTTGCAGATGAGGGAAGTATTGCTATTTGAATGGATCCTGTTTCTACCTGTGCCATATTCAGCAGCTCGCCTGTGATCTTTAACAGCCTGCCTGCATCCTCATTTATACTTTGCAACAGCTGTTCCTGTTCGCTGTTTAAACTTCCCAGCTGCTTATTTTCGAGGAGCTGCAAACTCATTTTAATGGAAGCGATCGGTGTCTTCAGTTCATGTGATACTGTGGCAATAAAATTTGTTTTAGCAAAATCAAGTTCTTTATACGGCGTTATATCCTGCAGCAGGATCACATCGCCCATACGCTTTTCCTGTTTTTCACCTGTTGGAATAATACTGATGGGGATGATGTACTTTTCAAAATAACTTTCTTTCCTGTTGGCAAAAATTTTAATAGCAGTTGTTTTGTTTTCTTTTTCGTTGTTGAAAAGCTCCTGTATCAATGTGCGCAACAGATCATTCTTTACCGCAATGTCCTGCGCCGGTTTTCCAATGGTATCTTCCAGTTTCAACCCCGTAATCTGCAAGGCGACCGTATTGATGAAAAGGATCTTCCTGTTCTCATCCAAACCAATCACCGGGTCGTTCAGATTATTAATGAGTGTACCAATCCGCTTTTTTTCAACCAGCAGTTTCTCGATGCTGCTTGCCTGGTATTCTTCCAGCTTTTCAGCCATGGTATTAAACGAGGCTGCCAGTTCTCCAAATTCGTTATGTTTTTCGAAATGGATACGTTCGCTGTAATTGCGCCTGGCAATTTCCCTGATGCTTTCTGTTAATTTTTTTACAGGATCGGCGATATTGCCGGGTAAGTTGACCAACAAAGTAAGAGCGATAATAAAGCAAACCGTACCAAGCAGCGTAATCCAGAAAACAGCTGCTTCAGTGGTACTTTCAGCAAGTTTACTTTTACGTTCAATAGCAAGCATATTCAGCAGCATAATATCGGTAATATCTTTCCGTACGCTGTGTTGCACAGTTGAATCGGCTGGTTGCTGCTGCAATTTTTGAAAATTAACAGCCAGCCTGCCGGTCAATTCTTTTTCGCCGGGTTCGGTCACATTTTTTTGTTGCAATAAAAGATTAGTACGGAATAGTTGACTGTTTTCAGCGAGATGAATATTGTTGTTGAGTGCAATTTCCATTTTCCTTGAATAATCAAGTGTATTATAGTTGGCGACAAGAATATTTCTTGTTTGGTTCCGAAGTTTGTTAATGTATACAGCACTGAAGATGGTCATGAACAGGATCATAGCGAACAGTAATCCCAGGCCCAGGTATAATTTTACTTTTATTTTCATTGCTGCCTCAACTTAGTATTACAAGATCAATATCGCTTTCGCTTAATTTCTTCAACAGTTCGTTAAAGATACTGGTTGCTAAAATTAAACGGAATAAGTTTAGATGTGGTTTGCCAATACAAATGGTGGTGATCTTCCGTTCTTCACACTGTTCAATAATTGCTTTGGCGATATTGCTACTTTCGGTTTTAATGATTTCTGCTCCCAGCTCTGTTGCCAGTTTAAAATTATTGATGAGGTGACGCTGTTTATCAAGTGCAATGTTGGCTGAGCTTTCTTTGGGTGTTTGAACATAGAGCACATACCAGGTACTGTTATAGTAATTGGCGAGCCTTGCTGTTTTACGGATCACTGTTTTAGCCGTTTGGTCATTAGAACTGATACATGCAAGGAACCGTTCATGTTTAACAGCATTGGTACGTGTTACTTCTGTTTCGACTTTACGCTCCACCTGTGCTGCAACTTCTTTCAACGCTAACTCCCGCAACTGCAGGATATGTTCGCTTTTAAAAAAGTTCTTTAAGGCAGTTTCAATTTTTGCAGCATCATAAATCCTGCCTTCTTTTAAACGGGTAATTAGTTCATCAGCTGTCAGATCAATATTCACCACTTCATCAGCCTGTGCCAGTACACGATCGGGAATACGTTCTTTTACTTCCACGCCTGTAATGTCTTTCACGTCTTCGTTGAGACTTTCAATATGCTGAATGTTAACCGCACTGATGACGTTGATACCTGCCTCAAGAATTTCCAGTACATCCTGCCAGCGTTTTTCATTTTTACTGCCTTCAATATTGGTATGCGCCAGTTCATCTATAATCACTACTTCGGGGCGG
>JAACZX010000321.1 GCA_009996555.1 Chitinophagaceae bacterium
CATCATAAATATTACGGAAGCGGGGAATGTACACACCTGTTGGTCTGCGTCCGTACAAATATTTATCACTGAAGCCTTCTGCTTTACCATTGGCTCCGCAACGGAAATGATGATCCATTACATTATGACCAAGTTCACCACTGCTGCTGCCTAAACCACCTTCCCAAACATCAGTGGCAGAGTTCATTAACACCCATGTGGAGTTAAAAGCAGATGCGCAAACGAATACGATTTTGGCTTTGTATGTTTTGTTTGTTTCTGCATCCAGTATTTCAACACCGGTTGCTTTTTTGGTATCCTTATCGTACAAAATTTTTGTAACAATTGAGAATGGGCGAAGTGTTAAGTTACCTGTTGCCATTGCTGCCGGCAATGTAGCCGACTGAGTACTGAAATAGCCACCAAACGGACAACCTCTCCAGCAACGGTTGCGGTACTGACAGTTGATACGATCGTTATGTGGTTGTGTAAGGTTGGCACTCCGGCCAATGATAAGATGTCTTGTTCCTTTATAATAATCAAGTAAACGTTTCTTTACTTCTTTCTCTACACAGTTCAGTTCCATTGCAGGCATAAAATCACCATCAGGCAATACATCTAAACCATCTTTACTTCCCTGGATACCTGCAAAACGTTCTGCATAACTGTACCACGGAGCAATATCGTCATAGCGGATTGGCCAGTCAATAGCAATACCTTCTTTTGCGTTGGCTTCAAAATCCCATTTGTTGAAACGATAACTTTGTCTGCCCCAAGTGAGTGAACGGCCGCCAACATGATAACCACGATACCAGTCGAAACGTTTTTCTTCTACATACGGGCACTCTTTGTCTTTCACCCAGTAATCAAGCACAGTTTCGTTAAGCGGATAATCACGTTTTAACACCGGGTAATCTTCAATCATTTGCTGTGTTGGTCTTGCTCCTCTGTGCGGAAACTCCCAGCTGTCTTTGGATGCGTTTGCATAACCTTTCACATGTTCAATGTTACGGCCACGTTCCAGCATAATTGTTTTAAGACCTTTTTGTGTTAATTCCTTTGCAGCCCAGCCTCCGCTGATTCCCGAACCAATTACAATGGCATCGTACACATAGTTATCCGGCATGTTATCTTTTTTGAGTGGTTATTGTTTGTATGAACTAAGCTTTTGTTGAAGTGATATAAACCAAGGTTGGTAAGGGCACTGCCACACCAAGCTTGCGTTTCTTACACATCACATCTCTTCACTGCATCTTTCAATGCAGCCAGTTTTTCTTCTTTTGTTTTTCCTGTTGGAATATATTCCTGTGCCACATATCCTTTGTATCCTGTTTCGAGGATGGCTTTCATAATGGCCGGGTAAAACAATTCCTGGTTTTCGATGATCTCATGCCTGCCCGGAACACCTGCAGTATGATAATGACCAAAGTATTGATGATGTTGTTTGATTGTGCGGATAATATCGCCTTCGCTGATCTGCATGTGATAGATGTCATACAGAATTTTGAAATTGGGCGAACCAAGTCGCTTACATAATTCAATGGTCCATTTTGTATTATCAGCCATATAATCTTTATGATCAACCTTGCTGTTAAACACTTCTATCTGGATGATGACATTGTGTTTTTCTGCAAGAGGCATAATTTGTTTTAAACCTTCCACACAGTTTTGTAAACCTGTTTCATCGTCCATACCATTGCGGTTACCACTAAAGCAGATGAGGTTTTGATAACCTGCTTCTGCTACCAATGGAATGGTTTCAGTATAAGCAGCAATCAAATGTGCATGATTCTTTTTGTTGTTCCACCCTTCTGTTAAACTGATCTTACCTCTGGTATAACACATGGAGCAATGAATACCGTGTTTTTTGGCAACGGGCCACTCATCGGGTGTAAGCAGGTCAATGGCAGAAAAGCCCATCTTCTTTACTTCCACGCAAAGCTCTTCAAGCGAAAGAAAATCATGCGTCCATTTACAAACCGAATGATTGATATTGCCTTTTAATTTATACTGTTCTTCTCCCATAATACGTTCCATTGTGCCGCCACTTACTACATTGCCGGCAGTAACAGCAACAGTTGCTGCAGCAAATTTTTTAATGGCTTCTCTCCTGGTATTGCTCATTATATAATATTGTGAAGATTTATAGTTGATTGGTACGATAGAGATTACGCTGTGGTTAAAGTCTGTTTGCTTTTGCCACGCATATAAATATACAAGCCCGCAAATGCAACAGTTAATATGATGGGTATAACAAGCGTTGCATTAATTATTTCTGGTCCGGCGGTTACTTTGGCCTGTGCTAATATTTTTCCCATTTCAGAATCCGAAGCCGCTGCACTATAGTCGGCTAAGTTTGCATTTGCAGGAAGTTTGGCTATGAGTTTTTCATCATAAAACTTACCCATGAACATCATATAAACCGATACGGCAAACATGCCTGCACCGCCCATAAGATTTAATCCCACGGCACCGGTCTTGGGCAAGTATTCTGCTATAAAGCCCAGCATCGTTGGCCAGAAAAAACAAACACCCATTCCAAACACAATGGCTCCGGCAAATAAAGTATTGCCACTGCTGTGTCCTAATAAATACAAACCTGCTGCAGATAAAATGGCTGAAATGAGTAGCACACCTGTTGGTGAAAGCCTGTGAACAACTGGTTCAGCAAAACCTCTTCCTATCACCATTACCAATGTGGTAACGGTAAGAATAAGTAAAGCATTATCAGTTACATTACGAAGCAATACATCGATCCACTGGCCTGTAAACAATTCAGTAATGGCGGTACCAAACATACAGATGATCATAAACAGGAATAACGGATTGCCCAGCGATTTATACATTTCACCTGTGCTAACACCCGCCGCCACACGTTCTGTAACAGGGAATTTCAGTTTTAAAAACAGGAATCCATAAATAAGAGTAGGTATAAGCATAGTACCTACCTGTATTTGCCAGCCGATGTTAAATTTCGAAAAATA
>JAACZX010000676.1 GCA_009996555.1 Chitinophagaceae bacterium
TTTGCCTTCAACTGTAATGCGTAAATAAACGGGCATTGGCCCTGTTTGATAGTTCGTTTGTTTCTTGAGAAAGAAGATGTGGTGAAAGGTTTTGACCATGTGGCGATGTTGATAGGTTCGCTGGTGTTTTGACTAAATAAAGATACAAAACGGGCATGAGAAATACAAGAAATAGGTAGGCTAAAATGCTTGCTGGATAAGGGTTTCAGTAAAATTCGGTTCGTTAATTTGGCGCTTTTATTAACGAACCGAATTACTCACCTATAGGCTGATTTTTTTGATAGTTTTTGTAAAAAGCGAACCGAATGAAAAAGCCGCAATCATTTGATTTGCGGCTTTTTGGCTTAAAATGATGACTTAAGAGCGGTGAGGGCGGGATTCGAACCCGCGGTACAGAGTTACCCGTACGGCAGTTTAGCAAACTACTGATTTCAGCCACTCATCCACCTCACCGACTGAAATTTTAAGGGTGGCAAAAATAAAGATTCGCCTCATACAACCCAAAAAAAGAACGGATTGATTATTTCATAATCTTTTGTTTACGAAGAAAACTTTGCCAGCACCGCTTCAAAGCTGAGTGTTTCCTGCTTGCCGGTTGACAGTTCTTTTACATTGCAGGTGCTTGTTTCAAGCTCTTTTGTGCCTATGATGACAATAAAAGGGATCTGTTTTTTCTCAGCGTATTTAAATTGTTTGTCGAATTTGCTGTTTTCATGGAACAGTTCGCAGGCTACAGCTTTGCTGCGCAACTGTTGCATCAGTTCAAATGCTTTCTTGCTCTCAGCATCGCCTAAGTTGAAGAATAAAACCTTCGTGCCGGTGTGAACGCTTGCGGGGAAAAGTTTTAATTCTTCCATCACATCATAAATACGATCTACGCCAAACGAAATACCTACACCGGGGATATTGGGCACACCAAACAAACCGGTGAGATCGTCGTACCGGCCACCGCCACCAATGCTGCCCATCTGCACATTTTTTGCTTTCACTTCGAAGATGATGCCTGTGTAATAATTTAAACCACGTGCAAGCGTGAAGTCGAATTGCAAATTGCTTATTGCTGATTGCTTGTTGACTGTTTCAAGTTCTTCAATTCCTTGCTTACCAATTTCTGAATTGCTCAACAAAGATTTGATCTGCTGCAGTTTTTCATCATTACTGCCGGTGATGAGCAAGTATTTTTCAATGATGCTGATTTGCTCTGCTGTTAATCCACGTTGGGTTAATTCTTCTTTTACTTTTTCTAATCCGATCTTATCTAATTTATCAATAGCAACTGTTATATCAACCATTTTTTCGCTGCCGCCGCAAAGTTCAGCCAATGCAGCAAGAATTTTCCGGCTGTTGATCTTGATCTCTACATCAACGCCCAGCTTTTGAAAAACGGTTGCGTAAATACTGGTGAGTTCAACTTCGTTCAATAATGATTTGCTGCCCACTACGTCCGCATCGCATTGGTAAAACTCACGGTAGCGTCCTTTCTGCGGACGGTCAGCTCTCCACACCGGCTGCACCTGGTAGCGTTTGAACGGCATCGTAAGTTGATTGTGATTCATGGCCACATACCGTGCAAACGGAATAGTGAGATCGTATTTTAATGCACGCTCAGTAATAGCACTTGTATTTTTTCCTGCAAGCACTTTATCAAATTCTTCTTTTACTTTTTGTTGTTTATCGGGATTATCTAATCCGTTATTGAGAATTTTAAAGATCAGTTTATCTCCTTCTTCTCCATACTTGCCCATGAGCGTATCAAGATTTTCCATGGCGGGTGTTTCCAATGGTTCAAATCCATACAACTCAAACACTGATTTAATTGTATTGAAAATATAAGTACAACATCTGCTCCAAAATCTCTTGTGCCCTGCGGTAATGATACGTTCACCTTTGCCATTGTTCAGTTTATAGTTTGTAGTTTATAGTTGTTACGTTTAAATCATACATCCGAAATCATCCATCAGACATATTGTTTATTTAGTACTTCTTACTTCGTACCTCGTACTTCAATCATGTACTTCTGTATTATTTTATCGCACGCAGCATCAATCATTTCATATACCTTATGATAACCGTCTTCCTTTCCATACCAAGGGTCAGGCACTGCCCTGTTTTCTCCCGGATATAATTCGTTCAGCAGCAGATCAATTTTTGTTTCATTCCAATGCTTGCCACTCATGCGTTTTACATCAACATAGTTACTGCTGTCCATTACATAAATAAGATCGTAATTCAGAAAATCTTCTTTCACAAATTGCCGTGCACGTTGCTGGCTGATGTCAACACCATTCAGCTTTGCTACTTTGGTACTTAAATGATGCGGAGGTTCACCGGTATGCCAGCCACCGGTTCCTGCACTTTCCACACTCCATTGCAAACCGGCTTGCCATGCTTTGTGCTGCAATATTCCTTCTGCCAACGGACTACGACAGATATTTCCCAAACAAACCATTAAAATACGCATGGCCGCAAAGATAACTGAGAGTTACAAGTTACAGGTTACAAGTTTCAGGTTCTTCAATTGTACCTCGTACTTCTTACTTCGTATTTGAGTTTGTGGATTTATTTCTTCATCGCATCTAAATACCAACGGAACAGTTTTACAAATACCGTTGTCATTTCATCTGCAGCCGGCCGGCGAATGTGTTATGAATGTTGATTGTGCCAAACGATCAACTGTTAATGAATGAAACCAATTGCAAAATGTACAGCAGCATTGCTGTGTTCCTTTTCTGCAGCGGGTTTCCTGAAACATTTCACATCACCAAAACGTTGTAACATGAATAGCGAACAAATTCTCAAAGCCGATCTCCTGGATATCATCTTTGAAAACAGGAACAAAGCTTACGGTGCTTATTCCATCCGCAAAGCTTATCCATCGCACCTGAAAAAAGCCATTGGTATTATGTTGTTGCTTGTTACAGGTATTTCGTTGTATGTCATGAGCAGGCCATCAGAAAAAAG
>JAACZX010000677.1 GCA_009996555.1 Chitinophagaceae bacterium
AAGGTTATTATTGACAGCAAGGAGAAAAAGACCACGACCCTTTTTGAAGCAATGGGACGCAAAATGGGATTTTACACTACTGAAGCCGATATGCAGCGTATGATGTCTGGTGCTGATTCAAACAACCGCCAGCGTTTTCAGCAAATGCAGCAGTTTACTCCTGAAGTATTTATAGAATACCTTGGTGATACAAAGAAAATCGCTGGTATGGAATGCAAAAAAGCATTGCTCCGTTATAAAGACCGCCGTGGCGAAGAAGTGCAGCAGGAAGTATGGTATAGCCCTGACTTTATGTTAGGCGAAGGTTTCCGCATTCGTGATGTTATGCGCATGGCAAATATTCCCGGCCTGGAAAAACTGAAAGGTTACCCAATGGAATTTGTTATTACCCGTCAAAATGGTATGAAAGTAAACTACCAGGTAACAAAAGTTGATCTGAAAGCGAAAGTGGATGATAAAACATTTGTGATCCCAAAAGATTATGATATTAAACCAATGAGTGAAATGGGTCGTAATGGTGGTGGCAACTTCCAGTTCCGTATGGGCGGAGGGCAATAATCACAAAAAGAATTTTCTAGAAAAACCTCCCGTGCGGGAGGTTTTTTCATTTACCTGCAACACTCCCCCGCTGCTTGCTGCATTTCATTTATTTTTGCGGCACAAATGAACCGCATGGCAATTCAGCAACAGATACAACAAGCAGCAATTAACAGCCTGGAACAACTTTACGGCAAAACGTTTACAACAAAAGATTTTCAGATCAACAAAACAAAACCTGAGTTTGAAGGCGACTACACCATTGTACTCTTTTCATTGCTGAAGCCACTTTCAAAAAGCCCCGATGCATTGGGCAATGAGTTAGGTAAACATCTTGTTGATACAAATCCATCTTTATTTACAGGCTTCAATATCATCAAAGGATTTCTCAATCTTACTGTTGCAGATGCTTACTGGATCGACATTCTTTCAGCAAACTATTACAACAGTAACTACGGAAAAGCAGAGAACAAGCAGCAAAAGGTAATGGTTGAATATTCTTCACCCAATACAAACAAACCACTGCATCTTGGTCACCTCCGTAATAATTTTTTAGGCTGGAGTATTGCCGAGATCATAAAAGCCAATGGTTATGAAACTGTAAAAACCTGTATTGTAAACGATCGTGGTATACATATCTGTAAAAGCATGATTGCATGGCAACTGTTTGGTAATGGAGCCACTCCGCAATCAACCAATACAAAAGGCGATCATTTTGTGGGCGATTACTATGTAAAGTTCAATGACGAGTATAAAAAGCAGGTGGAAGAACTTGTTGTTGGCGGCATGAAAAAAGATGAGGCAGAGAAAGAAGCACCGATCATGAAAGCCACACAACAAATGCTTTTAGATTGGGAAGCAGGCAAACCCGAAGTAATGCAACTGTGGAAGGAAATGAACAGCTGGGTATATGCAGGTTTCGATGAAACGTATAAACGCATCGGCAGCGATTTTGATAAAACATACTATGAAAGCAATACTTACCTGTTAGGAAAAAAAACAGTTCAGGAAGGATTAGCAAAAAATGTGTTTGTACAAAAAGAAGATGGCAGCGTTTGGATCGATCTGACAGCTGATGGTCTTGATGAAAAAATTGTACAGCGGAAAGATGGCACTTCAGTTTACATCACACAGGATATTGGTTTGGCGCAGCAGAAATATGATGAGTACAATATTGACCAGAGCATTTATGTAATTGGTGATGAACAGAATTACCACATGAAAGTGTTGCAGCTCATCTGTAAAAAACTGGGCCTGCCTTATGCTGATGGCATTTTTCACTTAAGCTACGGTATGGTGGAACTGCCTACCGGTAAAATGAAAAGCCGTGAAGGAACAGTGGTTGATGCGGACGATCTGCTGGATGAAATGGAAAAAGTGGCACAGCAAAAAACAGAAGAGCTGGGCAAGGTGAAAGACTTTACTGCTGAAGAATTAAAAGAACTGTACAAAATACTCAGCCTTGGTGCATTGAAGTTTTACCTGCTGCGTGTTGATCCAAAGAAGAAGATGATCTTTAACCCGGAAGAGTCCATCGACTTTCATGGATACACCGGGCCGTTTATTCAATACACTCATGCAAGGATCAAATCGATATTAAGAAAAGAAACTGCACAGGCAGATAAATTACAGTTTACAGGATTACTGAAGCTTGAAAAAGACCTGTTGATTGAATTGGAAAATTATCCCGCTGTAATAGCGCAGGCTGGTACAGAACACGATCCCTCACATCTTGCAAATTATATTTACAACATTGCAAAAACATTCAATTCTTTTTATTCTGAACATTCAGTCATGAACGCTGAAAGCAACGAAAAGAAACAATTACGTTTACTCATCTGCGAACTCACAGCTAATGTAATTGCAAGTGGCATGCAGCTGTTAGGTATTCGTGTGCCGGAAAGGATGTAAGAAAAATTATTTCAATAAAAAAGCGGTAAGATTTTTCTTACCGCTTTTCGTTTAATCGATATTAAACCGCATGCCCAGCATTGTCCTTCTCCCCATCACAGGTGCATAGTTATACGATGGATCAAACGTATAACCGTTCGGGTTGTTTACCGGATCATTCACACGTTTATCAAATGGATCTTCCGGGCGAAGGATCGGGTTTTGCGGCATAAAATTCAACAGGTTCTTTACTCCAAAATATAATTCAACCTGTTTACCGATGCGCTGTGTTAACTGCAGATTAGCCAATGAAAACCATGGCGAATATTCCGGACGAAAATCATTTGGCACAACCGGTAAACGTTGCGGGCCGTACACTTTCCCTGTCAGATCAATCGTAAGTTTCCAGCGTGGAAGGCCATAGGTGATTGCATAATTAGCAGAAAAATGCGGTGCAAATAATTGCTGTTGCTTTGTTACAATGCCTGCAGCATCAGGTTGTTTCGTAAACACATCCATGAGTGTAATACCC
>JAACZX010000322.1 GCA_009996555.1 Chitinophagaceae bacterium
CAGAATAGCATTGCTGCCCCACTCCGGTGAATCACGGAAATAACCATCAGCAAAATGCATTTCTGTGTACTCAGGAATAGTGGAAGGCACTAGTCCGTTTGCATTTTGTTCAACACGTATATCAGCCGTGATCTTTTTGGCCAGGGTATGAATATTGTAGTTGAACTGTAATGCATCGCCCATCAAATGCAATTGCTCCTGCCAACCTAAACGTTCACGGTGCGGACAATCGGTGAACACGCTTTGCATGTTACTGTTGATGGCCCACTTGATCAAACTATTTGTTTGATTGAATAATTCATTGGAGCAACTAAATGTGCCTGCATCAGCAGCACTGTTGCGGGTGTGCAACGCCGTTACTGCAATTATTTTGGGCGACTGCTTTGCATCTTTTGGCAACACATCTACCTGCACATAACGAAAGCCATAATAACTGAATCGTGGATGCCAGGCTTCTTCCCCATCGCCTTTTAAAATATATTGATAATAACTTGCACTGCCTGTTGCCCGTTGATTGGCAGTTCCATCTTCTTTCAACAATTCAGCCGGAGTAATACGAACCGTATCACCACGCTTTCCTTTTATCATTATTTGTGGTATGCCCGACATGTTTTGTGCCATATCATACATCCACACATTCGTTTTAATTTCTTTGCTGCTGATGGGTTTAAATTCCTGCATCACTTTTACAGGTGCTGCAGTTTGTGAAACCAACACATGCGGTTCAGCTATCACAACCTTTCTCCAGCTCCTTTCATCGAACTTTGCTTCGTTCCAACCTTGCTGTTCCAATGTGGCATCATAATTTTCTCCACCGTACAAACTTGAATAGGTAATGGGTGAAGGAGAAGTTTTCCAGCTTTCATCGCTCACAATAGTTGACGAAGTTCCATCTGTGTACTCTACAAGAATCTTTGCGATCATCTTTGGATAACCATAAGCACCCGTCATCTTTCGATAACGTTCACCAGGGATATAATAGAAACCATTGCCAAGCATAACGCCAACTGCATTACTGCCATTGTTGAGATGAGATGTAATATCAAACGATACATATTGCGCCTGCTTGCTGTATTTCGTCCAGCCCGGATCTAAAAAATGATCACCAACTTTCTTACCGTTAATGCTCATTTCAAATTGACCGAGACCACAGATGAAAGCAGTTGCCTGTTTGATCTTTTTTGTTGCGTTAAATGTTTTACGAAACAACGGTAACACATCCGGACGTTTGCCCCACTCTTTTTTACCGTTGCCATGTTCAGCAGGAATAATTTTTAAACTATCGTGCAGGTTTTCATAAGCGATCCATTTTGCATTGCTCCAGTCTTTCAATTGCTGCAAACCCATTTGCCAATATGCAATGTTCGATGCTGATGTATTTCCTTTATTATCCCAGACCTGTACTTTCCAGAAATATTTTTTAGCAGATTGTAATGATCTACCTGCATACGCCACCTGTATGGATGCAGAAGATTTAATTTGTTTGGAGTCCCACACATTGCCGATATTCTTGTTCAGCAACGCTTCATCATCGGCAACAAGAATGCGGTAAGCAGTCTGTAATATATTCTGTTGATTCGATTGCAGTTGCCAGCTGAGTTTTGGTTGGGGAGATTCAATACCCAAAGGATCAGTGCTGCTTTCGCAACGAAGATTGCTGACAGAAAGTTGAGCTGAAACAACAATGCTCAACATTAATAAAAATGGTATGAGTAAAATCTTCTTCATTACTTATTTTCTTCGTGTTTCTCTGTGCCTCCGTGTCTTTGTGGTTCAAACCCTTATTGTATTTCTATCCCGGACACCGCCAACTGTTCCCCATTCTCCAGTTCCAGCTTCACCACATAATTACCGGCGTTGATCTGCGAACCCGTGTTCACAGTAAACTGATTCCATTTACCAACCCGTGTAAACGTAAACTGAACATCTTCCTGCATCATCCTGTTACCACCTGCGTCGTACAAAAATAACTTCCCTTTTACAACCTGTTGTTTCGGGTAATAATATTTTACGGTGATGGAATAAATGTCAGCTACTCCTGTTTGTACGGGCCATTGCATTGTTGCATCAGCATTTGTTTTTACTACTGCACATAATCTTCCGTTGACAGAATCTTTTGTTACGCCATTACCAACAATGGCAATATTTGTTCTGTAGGGTGTAACAGGTTTAAGATCGTATGCGGGTTGCATTTTGTTGACGGGCAGAAACGCCAGCAACGAATGTTGATCTACTTGCAAACTGATCGATTGACCTTTTAAGACACGCTTTCTGTAAACGTTGAGAGCTGTTCCTCCTGCTTCATCGGTGATGATCTCTGTTTTTGTGAACTCTCCACCTGTTGGTTGCTGTACAGTTTTCTTTGCAGCAAGAAAAATATCAAGGTCGGTTGTTGCAGTAAATGAAATGGTTTCACTAACAGTTTTATCTTTCAGTTGAACCCAATCTGCACCAAATAAATTCGAAGGAAGCGAATTGAATCGAATTGTTCCGTTTGCAAATTGCTTATCGCCTATATCTAACCAACTTTGTTCTTTACAATTACTGCACGCAAGATTACTGATAAGCGATGATGTACCTGCCGGCTTAATCCCTGGCTTCAACGATGCAACAGCAATTGCAGAAATAACAGATTGCCCCGATTTGCTTTCAGGAAACGAAATGATCATCTTACCACCTTTCACTTTTGCTTTTACCGTTTTCTTCAAAGCTGCGTTTGTTCCAACCTCATTCCAAATATCGATATCATTCAACACTGTTTTCCCGTTGATAGTTACGTCAAACAAACGCATGCCTTTTGCATTGATGCCGCCGCCAATTCCCAGCCACGGTTCGATGAAGTATAATTCAACCAAATATTCTCCATCTGGCAATGGCAATTCATATTGCAATTGGTCTTTACCATAACGGAAGGTTTGAAACAACTTCCAGTCCTTTGAATTTTCTATTGG
>JAACZX010000678.1 GCA_009996555.1 Chitinophagaceae bacterium
TATCAAACAGCATTTTTTCAGTTCAAATCAAAAAAGCAAATAACAAATGCTAATGTAAAACTTGTTTGCAAATAAATATGCACTTCTAAAAATAGTCAAAAAATTAACTTGTTGATTTTCAGTCTATCTAATCGGTTGCATAAAATCAAAACTAAACATTTGTTCTATAAGTTTCAACAAATGAGCCAGCCTTGGCGAAATGCAAAAATTAGTTTTGGGAGGTAATGATTTAAAAGCTTCAAGTGTGGACAGGATTGTTTTGGTTCACCGGGCTTATTAAAATTATTACGCTGAAAGGCCAGACGAAGTTTTGAAAAAGAAGCAATGCAACTATTGCTTTCTTGAATAAGCCACCGGCTGTCCTCTGTTGATACGATTGTTTAGTAAAACATAACCACCCTTAACTAGCTGCTTTGGAAATTGCATAGACTTCTATGTGTGGCCATGGCATGTAGTTAAGGATTACCACTACTGATTGCCATATGGAAGTATTAAAAGATTTACAACTACAGATTGCAACGCATGGAGACATCCGGGCTTACCGACAGCTTTACATGATGTTATCGGACGATCTTCAACATTTTTCTTTTTCCATTACTAAATCCCGTGAAGCCGCTGAAGAAGTGGTGTCTGATGCATTCATTAAGATCTGGCAAATGAGGGGCCAGTTACATTGCGTGGAGAACCTGAAAGCCTACCTGTATACTACCACACGAAACTTATCGCTCAACTACATCGCAAAGCGATCGAAAAATCCTGTGAGCGTTGTAAGCGATATCAGCGTTGAAGCAATTGTTGAGTTTAACAGCCCGGAAGAGTTACTGATAGCAAAAGAAACATTTAAAACCATTGAGCAGGTAGTACACAAACTGCCGTTACAATGCAAGACAGTCTTTCAGCTGGTAAAAGAAGAAGGGTTGAAATACAAAGAAGTTGCCTCGGAATTGAACATCTCTGTTTTTACAGTGCGTAATCAAATGTCGATTGCCACAAGAAAAATCGGGAAGGCGGTTTTCTTTGGTGTTCCTCAGCCATTCAGGTTGACGGTTGCTAATTGAAAATAAGCAGCGGAAGAGCTCTTTGCAGAAAAATTTGAAGGGCCTTGGTACATAATTAAGTGCCTGCTGTCTTTAATAAATGGATAAATCTAAAATATTGAACACGCAGGCTTGCAGCTTTTGCTGGTAATGTTTTAGATAAACAGTTAACGATCACAGCATTCTTGCGGCAATAAGAGATGTTCTATGCTTTTATAAACACTGCTTATTACTTACACGAAGAACTGCTGTAATTATAAAAAATGATTGCTTAAAATATGGATACTTCCTGACTCTTTTCTCTGCATTTGGTATAGCATGTTTTCAAAAGAAACATAAATGAAATCAAGACTTTCTACAAATTAAAAAATCAAGTATGAAATGCGTGGCTAAAAACTGGCTGCAAAAGCTAACAATTGCTCTCTGCTTTATTTTGCTAACATGCCTGCAGGCATCGGCACAGGGAAATTCAAGAACAATTTCCGGTACTGTACAAGATTCTTCGGGTGCGCCGCTTGCCGGAGCTACCATTAAAGTGAAGGGCACCGAAATTGCAACTTCCTCCGATGCTTCCGGCCAATTCAAAATAACTGTTCCCACAAAAGATAAAATACTTGTGATCAGTTATGTTGAGATGGATGAAATGGAGGTAACCATCACGAACCAAAATGTAATTGAAGTAAGGCTTGGTATTGCCCGTACGATATTAGAAGATGTGGTGATTGTTGGTTACGGCCGGCAAAAGAAAGAAAGTGTGGTAGGGGCCATCAGCCAAACAAATGGTAAAGTGCTTCAGCGTGCAGGTGGTGTATCAAATATTGGTGCCGCCTTAACAGGTAATGTTCCCGGCGTTATCACTATACAAGGTACAGGTATGCCCGGAGCTGAAGATCCGCTTATTTATATACGTGGACAAGGTACATGGAACAGTGCAGGCCCACTTATTTTAGTAGATGGTATTGAACGTTCAATGAACGGTGTTGATATTGGTTCTGTAGAAAGTGTATCTATTTTAAAAGATGCATCTGCAACTGCAGTATTTGGTGTAAAGGGTGCAAACGGTGTTGTACTCATTACAACAAAAAGAGGTGTAGAAGGAAAGGCAAATATTAATGTTACTGTTAACTCTACCATTAAAATACCTTCACGCTTACCACAAAAGTATGATGCGTACGATGCATTGACCATCAGAAATATGGCTATTGAACGTGAGTTGGGCATCAGCCCGGCATCATGGCAGGATTATACGCCGCAGGCTATTATTGAAAAATACCGCAACCCCGCCAATGCACAGGAAGCTCAACAATATCCCAATATTGATTGGCAAGCTGAATCGTTAAAGAAAATGGCAATGGCGCAGAATGCAAACATCAATATATCGGGCGGTTCTGCGTTCGTAAAATATTTTACTTCTGTAGACTTTTTACATGAAGGAGATATTATGAAAATACCCGACAACGGAAAAGGGTATAAGCCTGGTTTTTTTTACGACAGGTTAAATATCCGTGCAAATCTTGATTTTAAATTAACACGCACCACAACATTATCTTCTAACGTATCTGCTCTTTATGGTAAACGTCAGGATACATGGAGTGGTTTTGAATATTCCTGGTACCAGGGTATCTACGGTCTTGCACCCGATCTTTTCTATCCACAGTATAGTGATGGTTCTTTTGGTTATTATCCACTTGATCCTGTATCAACCAACAATCCATCACACATCCTTTCAAACAATGGTGTTAGAAATACCAAAACAACACAAATGACCACTGACTTTATCCTTACACAGGATTTAAGTGCTCTACTCAAAAACTTAACGTTCAAAGGTTCTTACTCATTAGATAATACGTTTGTTTCGCAGGGTGGTCAGTTTGATGATGGAAGTGCAATTGTGAAATGGATTGCGCCC
>JAACZX010000679.1 GCA_009996555.1 Chitinophagaceae bacterium
ATATAAGTCAGCTTAATTTAAAACCTTTCAAATGCCCCTGCTCATTAAACCTTTAATATACATTTCAAACTTCTCAATAGCCAGATACCTTCCCATTAATCCATCAAAAAGGCTGCTGTCTTTACTTTGAGAATGACGGGTAAACCACTCCTTGTCAGCGTATGTTGAATCCTCAGTCACATATTTGCAAAAATCCTCAAACTCATTTTTGAATTTTTCCTTTCGCAGTAATTGCCGTTTATAGAAACTTTTCAATTCCGCTTCATAATTTTCCGCCTCCTGTGTTTTAAACAAAACCACATGATACCTGTATGTATAATACTCTACTTCTGCAGAAATTACAGGCTTGATCTTTTTAAAAAAGAAGATCTCTTCATCAAGCGTACGGAAATGATATGTTCGCACCAAAGCAATTACCTGTTCTTTACAATTTGTAGCTGCTTCAAAACACAATTGAATACAATCCTCCTCACTTAAATTCTTTTTTTTAATTGACTTAATAGATGCATGCATCTCTTCAACCAAAGACAAGCTTGCATTCAGTAGCTGACTCACTGCAACAGGTTTGGGGAGTGCTATCATAATATAGATTTAGGTTAAAACTTAACCATGAACTGTAACATTATCACTCTCTCTTAACCAGCTTATTCTACAAATAATATTCGTTGACACGTTGAGAGCTCACTTCTGTCAGCATTTCCTTTGTTATACGTTCAAGATTATACTTCGGCTTCCAGTTCCATTCCTTTTGTGCATAATAATCATCAATACTGCCCGGCCAGCTTTCAGCAATAGCCTGCCTGAAATCAGGCGCATAACTCATTTCAAATTCTCCGATCCGCTCCCTGATGGATGCTGCAAGGGCAGCGGGTGTAAAATCAACGCCTGAAAGATTATAGGATGTCCGCACACTCAACTTGTTCTTATTGGCTTCCATTAATTCCAATGTCGCTCGGATAGCATCATCCATATACATCATGGGTAATCTTGTTCCTTCTTTCAGATAGCAAGTGTATTTCCGTTCAGCAACGGCCTTAAAAAATATATCTACAGCATAGTCGGTTGTTCCCCCGCCAGGCAAGGTTTTGTATGAAATAAGTCCTGGATAACGTAAACTCCTGACATCAATGCCATATTTTTCAAAATAATAATTGCACCACAGTTCACCTGCGCTTTTGCTGATACCATAAACGGTTGCAGGTTTTTGCACTTCATATTGCTCACACTTTACTTTTTTTGCGCCTTTACCAAACACAGCTATCGATGAAGGCCAGAAAACACGCTTAATACCTTCTTCTCTTGAAAGCTCCAGTACGTTCAGTAATGAAAGCATATTTAAATCCCATCCCTTACGGGGATATTGCTCAGCGGTAGCACTTAGCATAGCGCTCAAATGGTAAATATGATTGATCTTATAATCACGAATGTATTTACACATCTGTTTCGCATCCAAAGCATCAAGCAACTCAAAAGCCCCATCAGTTACAGGCGAATCCTTGGGCTCCTTAATATCAGTAGCCAATACATTTTTTGCACCATACTTTTTCCTTAACGCAATTGTTAACTCTGTCCCTATCTGTCCTGCAGCACCTGTAATTAAAATCCTTGTCATACAATGGTTCAATTATATTTCTGTTTCGATGAGTCGCTACCTCAGTTCATTTCAATTCAGTTGCTTGACCTCCCTCTCTGCTGGAGAGGGACCGAGGGTGAGGCCAAAAAAATCGGAGTCCTGTAGAAACAGCACCCCATTGGTCAGATTTCACACCTTCAACCAACATGAGAAAACGTTTTTTAATTTTAAAAACGAGGAGGAAGTAAAAACAACCTCCGCCTTATTGACCTAAACAATAAGCATGAGAAAAATCAATCGTTCAATTTCTTCCAGTTGTTCGCAATAGCACAAATCCGCATCATAAATCAATCATTTGCTCATCCATTCCCTTCTCTTTTAGAGAAGATGAGCAATAAGGGGAAAAAAAGGCAGCTTCACTCAAATTCAGACATCATTTATATTGCTCCGCTGCCCTTTTATACTTACTCAATTTTCATAAAACCTTATAGAGATAAAGCTTTGGGATATTGGATTGCTATTGATTATGCCGATTAAATAAATTACAAGTGTTGCAGAAAATGTAGACACATTCTCCTTAACACTTATCCTTGCTATATCAACCAAGTCATTTTTTAACTGCTGTAAAATCAATCAGCTCTACCAATGGCGTCAGGTAATCATCTTTTATTAATTCCGAATTCATTAAATCAGTACTCAGGTATTTCTTATTGCTATCCGGCAATACAGTTACCACAACTGCACGTTCACCTAAATACTCTTTTGCCATTATCGCACCAATGATATTGGCACCTGATGAAATACCTACACCCAAACCCAGGTCTTTCGCCATTTTCTGTGCCATCAATATGGCATCACCGTCACTCACCTGTAATACTTCACCTAATTCATCAAGCTTCACAATCGCAGGAATAAATTCATCCGAAATTCCTTGTATGCGATGGCTTCCAGTTTTATATCCCGTTGTTAACGTCGGCGATTCTTTAGGTTCAATTGGATGAACTTTTATAAAGGGGTTTCTTTTTTTGAAATAATTATTCATTCCCATCACCGTACCTCCGGTACCCACACCTGCAACAAAAGCATCCGGTGTTTGGTCAACAGTTCTCAGCTGTTCCCATATTTCCTTTGCAGTAGTTTTCTCGTGTGCTTCTGAGTTGTACATATTTTCAAACTGCTCGGGAAGGAAGACGTTAGCATCTTTGGCCGCCATCTCTTGCGACAATGCAATACTTCCTAAAAATCCTCCCTGCTCTTTGGATACAGGTATCACAGTGGCGCCAAGACTTTTTATAATATCAACACGCTCTTTACTTAACCAGTCCGGCATGATGATCGTTACTGGATGGCCAAGATG
>JAACZX010000323.1 GCA_009996555.1 Chitinophagaceae bacterium
GAAATACCCGTCTGTTTGTAGTGCATTCGCATACAGTTGTTTACAACGAAAGCTGTACACTTGTCCACCTGTTTTTTCATGTAATTGTAACTGGCCTCATATTTGAACCTGCTTTTACATAAAATCTTATGTTATGGCAGAAGACAAAACAAAGAAGAATAAAACAGATGAGGAATCAGCTGTAATAAAACCAGATCCTGAAACATTGCACAAGACCGATCCGCAGGATAATATGAAAGGTCCTATTTCTTCCCTGGTAAACGGTGTGAAAGAAGTGGTGGAAGGAAATGACAAGGTATCAAAAGAAGAAGCAACGAAAAAAAGAGATGAGCATATGTAATTGAGTTACGGGTTAAAGGTTGTGGGTTACGGGTAAGTCTCTGTGTTCATCTGTTACATCAGTGAACACCTGAAACTACTTTGCAATAAATGCATCATACAAACAGTTGATGGTTGAACGCATCACTGTGTTCATGCCATCGGTATAAGCACCGGTACATCCATTTGTGATCACTACAAAACCAAACTCTTCTTCCGGATGAAAAAACATGGCACTGAACAATCCATAGGCAGAGCCGGTATGTCCTTTCATTTGTTTTCCGTTAATAAGTTTATCTGTTGTCATAATGGCCAGGCCATAACCTTCCTTATCAGAAAGTGTGGTTTGCATTAGCCTTGCACTCTTTTTTGAAATGACTCTTGTTCGTTTGTATTTGCCCAGCTGCATGTGCATGGTCATGTACGTTGCAAGATCGGTTGCTGAAATTTTCATGCCACCCGTTGGTGAAAACACAGGTGCACTGTAGCCCATTTTGTATTGGCTTATTTCTTCACTGCGTGGCGCATAGGCACCGGGTGCTGCTGTAAACTTCTGTTCCTTACTGTTGTATTCGTAAATAGTTGCAAAACGGTTTTTGTCTAATGAATCAACACAATAGCCGCCATACAATCCCAAAGGATCGAGTACATGATGTTTTACATACTGGTCAAAACGCTCGCCTGAAACAATTTCAATAATAGTACCCACCATGTTAAAGTTGAGATTGCAATACTGGTAACCTGTTCCCGGTTCATAGTTGTTGTAACATTTTGCCCAATCAGGATTCTTTTCAGGATTGATGGCATCCAATGTAAAATAGCCCTGGCTATCGTTAATACCGGAGCGATGCGACAACAACATGCGGAGTGTAATAACAGTTTGCGGAAACCTGGGGTGGCGCACCGTAAACCCCAGCAGTTTACTTACATCATCATCTAGCGATAGTTTTTTTGCTTCTGCCAGTTGCATAATGGATGTGGCAGAAAATGATTTTGAAATGGAAGCAATGCGGAAGAGACAATCATCTGTTAACGGCGTATTGCTTTCCACATCTTTCATGCCGAAGGAGTGGGTATAAATGATCTTCCCTTTTTTTACAACAGCAACAGACAGACCTGTCACTTTGTTTTCTTCCATGATTGTTTTGATAGCTGCTTCTGCTTTACCTGTTTGTGCAAGACTATGCAGCGGGGATAAAAGCAAAACGCTGATGAAAAAACAATAACTGAAAACAGGCTTCATGTTGATGTGGGTATTGTTGTATGAATGGTGATCCGTTGCAGGCTGCTATGTGTTACAGTTTCCTGATCCAGATATTACGGAACTGTGTTTTGCAGCCATGATCCTGTAAAGAGATCACATCTTCGCCGTGGGCAGAAGGGTAGTTGTGTAAACCTATGTAAAGCGTTAACCCATTAATGGTAGCATTGTTTTGTACCAGCACGCCATTGTGCAGTACAGTTATTCTTGCAGGCGCATCCAGTTCGCCATTGGCTTTAAAACGTGGGGCGGTGTAAATAACATCATAGGTATTCCATTCCAGCGGAGCACGCATGGCATTTACCAACGGTGCATGATCTTTATAAATGCTGCCTGCCTGTCCGTTGCGGTAGGTTCTGTTGTTGTATGAATCAAGGATCTGCAGTTCATAACGGTTTTGAAAGAACACTCCACTGTTGCCACGGTTTTGTCCGCCTGCTTCTACAGTGTCGGGAGCACTCCATTCAATATGCAGCTGGCAATCGCCAAACGAAAGTTTGGTTTCAATGCCACCGCTGCCGGGTACTACTTCCATGTAATCGTTGTTGATAATTTTCCAGGGAGCAGTTTTGTTTTTATCACGCTGGCTCACCCATTGGTCCAGGTTTTTTCCATTGAACAATACAATGGCATCCGATGGTGCTTCGCTGTCTTTTTTTCCGGGTGTAATGGTTTTTACTTCGGGGTTCCATATCTCCGTCATCTCCGGTTTCATGGTCATGGGCGATGTGGCAGGCACAGGACTTACATAAGGTTTTTGCTGTGCCGCTGCACCTAAAGAAGAAAAAAGACAAGCAATTGCTGATACAAAAAAACGGAGACGCATTGAATGGTTGGTTTATGATTAAGGCTGTAATTTATTCCATTTTTTCATTTGCATGAAATCTGCCGGTTGTACAGTTCATTTGTTTTACTTGTACCTTGCTCTTTGCAAATTATGATCATGCACATGCGCACAGGAACTATCATTACAAGTACAGCACTGCTGAACGGCAGCAGCTTTGAAAAAACAGTGATTGTTATAGCCGAGCATAATGAAAAAGGATCGCTGGGATTTATCATTAATCAGCCTTTTTCCCGTTCGTTTCATGAGCTGGAAGAGTTTAAACATTCCATTCCTGTTCCGTTGTTTACCGGCGGGCCTGTTCAGAACGATATGCTGTATTTCCTGCATCGCCGTGCCGATCTTATTGATGAAGGACAATTGGTTGATGGTAATGTGTACCTGTATGGTGATTTTAAAACAGCCGTACAGTTATTGAACACTGGAGTACTGCCGGTTACAGATGTAAAACTGTTTATTGGTTATTGCGGATGGGATGCTGGTGAACTGGAACCTGAAATAGCAGA
>JAACZX010000324.1 GCA_009996555.1 Chitinophagaceae bacterium
TGTGGTTTCTTGATGGTAACCCGGTTGCAGGTTACAGCAAACAGAAAAAAGGAATACGACTCATGTTTTGGAGTGGCGCCGGTTTTGATGAAGAGTTATTAACTGTGAAAGGAGAAAAATTTAAAGACGCATCCATTTTCTACAACAACATATCTGAAATCAACACCAAAGATCTGAAACGCTGGCTTGGCAAAGCACGTGAAATACAATGGGATTATAAGAATATTGTAAAACGCAAAGGCGTACTGGAACGGTTGAAGTAAACATGTGTACAAGCACTTAGCTTTGCACACATGGAACAATATCTCCGTTCGTTTAACCTGCTCACTAACGATGAAATAGAAACAGCTGTAGCAGCTGCACGTTACCGTAAGATCAGCAAAGGCGATCTGCTGATACAGGAAGGACAGGTTTGCAAACATGTCTGGTTTGTGCAATCAGGTTTTTTCCGCTCTTTCTATACAAATAATTCCGGCGATGAAATTACCTACTGCTTCACGTTTGCCAATGCATTTGCCACTGCTTACTCTTCATTTCTTACACAAAAAGAATCAGCAGAAAATATTTATACCATGACGGATGCAGAGGTATTTGCCATACCACGTGAAACGATATTGCAACTGGAACAGAAAAGCGTAAACTGGTTACGTGTATCAAAACTTATAGCTGAACAGGAATACATGAAAATGGAACAACGGGTATTTCTGTTATTAAAAGAAAGTGCTGAAAACAGATACAAAGATCTGTTGCAAAATCAACCCGGCTATTTGCAGAAAATTCCTTTGCAGCATCTTGCATCTTATTTAGGCATTACGCAGCGTCACCTGAGCCGCATCAGGAAAACCTACGCCACATCGTTTTAGACATTTGTCCTTTTTCAACATTTGCGCTTCAGCGTTCTTTGTTTTAAAAGAACAATGAAGAAGATACTGCTCATTAACGGACACCCCGATGAAAAAAGTTTTAATCATGCACTTGCTGATGCCTACGCAGAGGGGCTTACAAAAACCAATGCCACATTTACACAAATCAATATTGGTGATCTGCAATTCAATCCTAACCTGCAATATGGTTACAGGCAACGTACCGAACTGGAACCCGATCTGTTAAACGCTGTTGAACAGATCAGGCAAGCCGATCACCTGGTATGGGTATTCCCGATGTGGTGGTATGGTTATCCGGCCATCATGAAAGGATTTATTGATCGTGTTTTTCTTCCTGGTATTACGTACCAGCCAGTGCCGGGCAAACCCTTTCCAAAGAAATTACTGAAAGGTAAAACAGCTCACATGATTGTTACAGCCGATACGCCACGCTGGTACGATTGGTTGTTTATGAAAAGCCCCACCATCAACCAATTTAAAAAAGGTACACTTGAGTTTTGTGGTGTAACACCTGTACATGTAACGTTTATTGCTCCTGTAAAAGATTCAAGCGAAGCGTTTCGCAGCAAATGGCTCAGCAAAATGGTTATTGCCGGCCAACAGCTGAAGTAATTTTTCCAACTGAAGAAATTTTCAACAGCCACTCCCCTGCAACTATTTCTGTATTTTTGCCCCTCTTAAAAAAAGCACAATGAGTAAAGTACAGGTTGGGCTGGTGCAAATGAGTTGTACCGCCAATAAAGAAGAGAATCTGCAAAAGGCTATTGCCAAAACAAGAGAAGCTGCAGCCAAAGGTGCACAGATCGTTTGTTTGCAGGAGTTGTTTACATCACTCTACTTTTGCGATGAAGAGAACTATGATAATTTCCTGCTGGCAGAAGCCATTCCCGGACCTTCTACCGATGCATTGAGTGCAGTGGCAAAAGAATTAGGCGTAGTGATTATTGCTTCGTTGTTTGAAAAACGTACGCAGGGTTTATATCATAATACAACTGCAGTGCTGGATGCTGATGGTACTTACCTCGGTAAATACCGCAAAATGCATATTCCTGATGATCCTGCTTATTACGAGAAATTTTATTTCACTCCCGGCGACCTCGGTTACAAAATATTCAAAACAAAATTTGCAACCATTGGTATTCTCATTTGCTGGGATCAGTGGTACCCGGAAGCATCACGCATTACAGCATTGATGGGTGCAGAAATTTTATTCTATCCTACAGCTATCGGTTGGGCAACATCGCAGGATGAAGCCACCAATACCGAACAATACAATGCATGGCAAACAATACAACGCAGTCATGCAGTTGCTAATGGTTTGCATGTGGTAAGTGTTAACCGTGTTGGCCTGGAACAGAATGGTGCTATGAAGTTCTGGGGCGGTTCGTTTGTAAGCAATCCATTCGGCACATTGTTATACAAGGCATCACACGATGCAGAGGAAGTGCATGTGCAGGAGCTGGATCTTACAAAAACAGATCGTTACCGTACACACTGGCCTTTCCTTAGAGACAGAAGAATTGATTCGTATCAGCCGATTACGAAACGTTTTATTGATGAAGATTAAACTGTTCATTGTTGATGGTTCATTGTCCGTAGCAAGAACCGCTCAACTATGAACCATGAACTATTAACAATGAACTCAAAACTTACTCCCAAAGAACTCGGATATTATTTTCCTGCCGAATTTGCCCCGCATGTGGCAACCTGGCTTTCGTGGCCGCATAAAGAAGCAAGCTGGCCGGAAAAAATTCACACCATCTTCCCCTACTATGCACAATTCATTAAAGAATTAACCAAAGGCGAGCTGGTGCGTATTAATGTGGCCGATGAAGCAATGAAGAATTTTGCATTGAGCCATTTACAAACAGCAGCAGTTGATGTAAGCAAAGTTGAATTTTTCTTTCACCCAACGAATGATGCATGGTGCAGAGATCACGGACCTGCCTTTTTAATTAATCCCAATGCTGAACAAAAGAAAGTAATTGTTGACTGGGGCTACAATGCATGGGGCGATAAATATCCTCCCTACGATCGG
>JAACZX010000036.1 GCA_009996555.1 Chitinophagaceae bacterium
AGACGGTAGTGCTGATGGTATGGAAAAAACAATGAAACAAATTCAGGCGCTGATGGTGAAACAGGCCGGGAAGTAATGTTGAATCAAGTGATAAAAAAAGGTCTTACAGCAAGTAAGACCTTTTTTATGCTGATACTATTTTGCCGGTGGTGGCGGAGGCGGATTTATTTTTGCTGCCGGCACCACATTCTTTACAGGCTTGGTCGATTTCAGAAATGCAAATACTTTGCTGATCTCTTCATCGGTTAAATGCTTGTACGCTTCCCATGGCATGGGAGGAAGAATGGGTCTTGTATTATCCATGCCTTTGTATTTTCCCTCACGCAATACTTTTTTAAACTGATCTTCGGTCCACATACCAATACCTGTTGAATCACTGCTGATATTAGCTGTGTACGATTGTCCCCACGGGCCGATCATGGATGTAAAGTCAGGAGCAAACAATACCCATCCTGCTTTTAATGTGGCTTCATCATAAGGAGGAAGTGGCGAACCTGCCTGGTGACCGCCGAAACGCAACTCAGGAATTACTTCAGGGCCTTTTGGTCCCATACGTTTTGGTGAGTGGCAAATTTCGCAGTCGAGCGTTGCCACTAAACGTTCTCCTTCTTTTAATTTGTCTTCTTCCGAAGGGGCAGGGGTGGCAGTTGATTCTTTTGTTTCTGTAGCCTGGTTGTTACATGCATTGATCAGTAGCAGAAACAGTACTGCAACGCCAACAACCCTGAAAGATTGGAGCATAGTTGGTGATTTTGGTTTATTAAAAAAATCGTGTATCCGGAATCTATGGCTGGGTGAAAATCATACAGGTAAAATCAGGAGGAGGTAAGACAAAGACATCTCTCAGAAAAGTAAAGCCTTTTCTACAGAAATCATAATATCAGGAAGAAGTTTTTTAAAAATCGTCAGGCCTGTCCTGCACTGTTGGCAATCATTTCTTCGCCAAGGAAGTATTCTTTTACAATATCCTGCAGTTGCTTTTGCAGATCATCGGAGCTTTTGTAAATGATACGGTGGTCGCTTACGCCCGATAAGGTAGTGGAATGTTCCGCTTCTTTATGGCGGAGATAAATAACCGGTTTGTTCTTTGCTTTTGCATAGCCCGCTTCAATACCAATACCAATGCCTTTGTGCGAAGTTTCAGCAATCAGCAGATCACATTGATCAAGTTCTGCCAATGCTGTATGCATCATTTCTTCTTCCTGCGATTCTTCAAATTTGTAATGATCAACAAATACAAATGGTTCGATCCTGTGCTCTTCCAGCACAGTCATAATTGCAGTAATGGCGGTGTTAAGGCTGCGGCGGCGTTGATAACTGATGGATATATAGGCTCTCATAATTACTGCAAAATACGGATTGCCCCTCATCTGTACTATACCCGCAAGCGGGGATGAGGGGAAAAAGTTAGTCACAGATATGGGGAAAAATAAATTCAGGGCTCAATTGGCTCATTTACAATGCCGCCGGAATGGTACAAACGGAAATTAGTTTCAGGTTGCTGTTGGTAACTTTGGTTCTCACTGTCAACATGAGGTAATTACCGGGAATTGTTCAAACCATATTGCAACGTTTCTGTGTACAGGCAGCATCTTGGCAACAAACATAAGCTCATGATGAAGTTGTTTGCCTGTTTCTTCTTTTGTTGTGTACTCATCACGCATGCTGCCACAGCGCAGGTAAAACTGGTTGCAATAAAAGGCACTGTAAATGATGAAAAAGGCAAACCGGTTGCATTAGCTTCTGTAACTGCAGCAACTAATTCCGATTCAACCATAAATATTGTAACAGATGAAAAAGGAAAATTCATATTGCAACTGTCTGCAGGCACTTACACTGTAACCATCAGTTTTCTTTCTTACAAAGAAAAACGAATTGAAAAACTACAGGTAAGCGATAAAGATATTGATCTTGGAATATTAGTGCTGGAGCAAGGCGCATTGCAAATGACAGAGATTGTTGTGAATGCAGAAAAGAAGATGATGGAGCTGAAACTGGATAAACGTATTTACAATGTGAGCCAGGATGTAAACAATGTTGGGGCAAATGCATCGGAGATATTGGCAAACATTCCATCGGTAACAGTAGATGTGGATGGCAATGTAAGTTTGCGGGGCAGCCAGGGTGTGCGTATTTTAATTGATGGAAAACCTTCTGCCTTAACCGGCATACGCAGTACAGATGCGTTGCGTAACCTGCAAGGTTCAATGATCGAACGGATTGAAGTGATCACCAATCCATCTTCACGTTATGATGCAGCAGGCGAAACAGGCATCATCAACATCATTCTCAAAAAGAATAAAACAAGAGGATTTAACGGCAACTTTACTGCCACTGCGGGCGTGCCTGCAAACTTCAGCGGATCATACAGCATTAATTACCGCACAAAAAAGATGAACCTCTTTTCCAGCTTTGGAAGCAACTACAGGAAAAGCCCCGGCAACGGTTCATCCGTCCAGCGTTTTACCGGTACCGATACCAGCTTTGTGTATCATCAAACAAATAACCGCACACGTAAAGATGTTTCGTTTAACCTGATGGCGGGGATTGATTATTATCTTTCTTCCAACACCACCTTAACAGGATCGTTCCTTATTGATGGCGGAAAAGAAAACAATACAAGTAAACTGCTGTACGAAGATTTTGACGGGGCTGGCAGTTTAACAAACAGCAGCATGCGTACCGATGCTGAAACAGCAAACGAACGTGATTCAGAGTTTTCGCTTAACCTCACCCGTAAGTTCCCCGGTGATCATGAGCGTGAGTGGGTCACCGATTTTAAGTGGACCAACAGCGGCGAAACAGAACGTTCTGATTACAACCAAACATTCAGCAACGGTACCAAGCCATTGTTTCAACGATCGGGCAACCCGGCTTATGAGGATAATCTTTTATTGCAGAGCGATTATATACATGGCTTTGGTAAAGATGGAAAATTTGAAACAGGTGCAAAAGGAACCATCCGCAGAATTACCAATGAGTTCCTGGTGGAAGAGCAGGATGATAATGGTGGATGGATAACACTGCCCGCCTTTGATAACAATATGGAATTTACCGAGCAGGTGTATGCAGTGTATGCCATGCTGGGTAATAAAGTAAAACAGTTTTCTTACCAGCTGGGCCTGCGTGGAGAGCTTACGTTTATGCGCACTGGTTTAATAAAAAGCAACCAGGTAAACGAGCGACGGTATGCCAACCTGTTTCCATCGGCAAGTTTATCCTATACGCTGAACGATCGAAACACCATCCAGTTCAGTTACAGTTACCGTATTAACCGTCCAAACTTCCGCAACCTTACTCCGTTTGCCGATTTTTCTGATCCTCGTGTTTATTTTGTTGGCAACCCCAACCTGAATCCTGAGTTTACCCATTCAACTGAAGCAGGACATTTGTTTGAGTGGAGTAAAGGATCGCTGCTATCGGGTGTGTATTACCGTTATAAAACAGGTGTGGTGGAACGCATACGCACCATTGATACAACTACAGGCATCAGTAATATTATTCCTGTTAATCTTTCCACGCAGGATGAAGTGGGAGTAGAGATGACACTTGCCGTAACTGCTGCACCTTGGTGGAAGATCAACAGCACCGTTAATTTTTTCAGGGCAGTGGCAAATGGTTCGTATGATGATGTGGTACTGCGGAGCGAAACTGTATCGTGGACAAACCGCACAACATCACAAATGACCTTTTTTAAACAACTCGACTTCCAGGCATCGGTCAACTACCAATCGCCACGGGTTACCACGCAGGGTAAAACACTTGCCATGTACTCCATTGATCTTGGTTTGGTAAAAGATATTATGAAGGGCAGGGGAACACTTACGTTTAACGTGCGTGACCTCATGAACAGCCGCAGGCGAAGAACTATGGTGGATATACCCGGGTATTACTCAAGCTCCGATTTTCTTTGGCGCCCACGGCAAATGACACTTACACTCAACTTCAGGATCAACCAGCAGAAAGTGGTGAAAAAAGAATCGCCTGATAAAGGTTTTGAAGATTAGCAGCATTACACATGCTCATCAAGGAACGACAATTCTATTGAACTGATGCCTGTATTCACTTTCCTGAACTGCACACCTGCTGTCTGCAACATTTTCTTTGATGCAAGTGATGCATCTGTGCCATCATATTTATCCGACAAATAAATCACTTCTGTAATGCCCGACTGTATAATTGCTTTTGCACATTCATTACAGGGGAACAACGCCGTATAAATTCTGCAACCATGCAGATCCATACCAATATTGTTAAGAATCGCATTCAGTTCTGCATGGCATACATACGGATATTTTGTATCAAGGAAAGCGCCTTGCTTGCTCCATGGAAACTCATCATCATCACAACCGGCAGGCAAACCATTGTAACCTGCACCCACAATTTTGTTCTTTGTGTTTACAATGCAGGCGCCCACCTGTGTAGAAGGATCTTTGCTTCTTTTTGCAGACAGCAATGCCACGCCCATAAAATATTCATCCCATGAAATATAACCTGTTCGTTTGCTCATTTCTTATTGATTCGGGTTGTTGGTTTCAAAAGTATGAAAACAAAAGAAGCCTTGCATGCAAGGCTTCTTTTAACCAGCAGAAGATAGTGTACGTGTATCGTACTCAATTTCATCCTGTATAAACTGGAAACCGGGAATACCCAGCTCGTTAAACGAAATATGATCGGTGCCACCTGTGTTTTGCAGAGTAAGTGTAGATGCGCCCATTTCTTTAAACGGTTCTAACCATTTAGCAAAAATGGGTTGCACACCGCTGTTACCTTCCATGTACACACCTCTTATTTTTCCTGTACCATTATCAATGTTATAGTACGCAGAAATTTTTCCCTGCTCCGGTTTTACTTCTTTGGTAACACGGTCGCCCACATTGTTTTTGATCCAGCCACGTGAGCCAAGCAGGCCCTGTTCCTCACCACTCCACAATGCAATGCGGATGGTGCGTTTTGGCTGCAGGTTCAGTGCTTTCATAATACGCATAACTTCCAGCATTACCGCACAGCCTGCTGCATTATCTGTAGCACCGGTAGATCCCTGCCAGCTGTCGAGGTGTGCACCCAGCATTACCACTTCATCTTTCAGTTTAGGATCAGTACCTTTTATTTCGCCAATAACATTGTAACCTTTTACATCCTTTCCGGTAAACTCCGATTGTACATCAATATCCATTGAAACCTTTGTGCCCATATTCACCAGGCGGTTGATGGTTTTTAAATCTTCAAACGAAACAGCAATTTCAAGAATGGAAGGTTTGCCGTTTGTAAAATCAACACGGTTGCCTGCAGGACCTTGTACAAAAATGGTTCCGTCGTGCGATGCCGGGCTGCTGGTTAAATACGCCGCAGCACCTTCTTCGGTAATCAGTTGTTTAATGAGCGTGTTCAACCGTTGTGCAGCACCAAAGCGAGCCATGTTTGGGTTAGCACCCGGGCGTGGCCCCTGTGGTTGCGTTGGTGGTTGATACGCTGCCATTTTTTGCAACTCTTCTTCGGTATAGCGTGATGCATCGGGTTTAAAACTGTGTTTGTATTCATCCACACGGTTTACCAACACCACTTTACCAGCCAGCTTGCCTTTGTATTGCGCCAGCTCGGTTGAGTCTTTTACATTAATCACTACCACATCGGCTTTCACCAAGCCCTTTGTGCTTTGTGTCCATGTTTTGGGATAAGCAAGAATGGGTTTGTAATAAGGCGCCGTCATGGCAATGTAGCTTTTCTTCAGCTGCCAGCCCTGCCCGAAATCGCCCCATGGGTCGAGGCCTGCTTTGGTAACACCCCATTTTTTCATTTGTGCAATGGCATAATCTGCCGCACGGTAATAACCCGGTGAGTTGGTGAGGCGTGGGCCGCTCACATCAGTTAAATGAAAGGCAATATCCATCACCTGCGAGTTGGCAGTGCCTTCTTTAATGATCTTGTTGATGACATCAAGGTCAACCTTTTCTTCCTGTGCAAAAACCGAAAGGCTGAGCAACAGCGAAGCCGATAACAGAAGTTTTCTCATTTTAGTTGTTTATAGTTTGGCTGAAAATAGAGAACTCACAGAAATAACCCGCAGCTTTCGTTGCAGCGGTTGATAGCATGGGTGGGTGGTTGGGGGCAAAGAGATAGGGTTGTTTTATGGTAAACATGCCCGCTTACGGGTTACTGATGACCGGTTTCTGCCTCGCCAACCGAAATGCTAATTAAAGTTATTTTGGCGGGGGTGCGTATATTAGCGTGTTGGGGGCAATTATTTGACAGCCTATGAATATTGATGATTTTTCATTTCATGACTCACAAATTTTAGAAGTCAAAGAGACTTCGGAGCAAACAATTGATTTCCTAATTGATTTTTGTATTGACTGGCAGAACAACATTTTCGAAAAGAGAGTTTTAAGGACGTTATCAATTATCATATTTCTCTTATCGGTTGGTGTCCCCACCAACCGATATACTAATGTAAAAAACTGGTTGGTGAGGACACCAACCAGTAAGTAAATACAAAAAAGCTGGTTGATGGAGATACTAACCAGTAAGTAAAAAGTTTTTAGAAGTATAATCTAAATGACAACATATTTACTTAACGGCGAAGAAACAGACAGGATCATGTTCAGGACAATTGATCGTTCCCACTTTGATCAATGGCTGGAGTTTTTTAAAACACCGGAAACAACGCTCCACTGGATTGCCGATTATGAAGCACCTGAAATTGAGTGCAAAAAATGGTACGAAAAACAGTTTAACCGCTATGCAACAGGTAGCGGGGGAATGAATGCTCTTATTGAAAAAACAAGCGGCAAGTTAATTGGCCACTGTGGTTTATTAAAGCAAACGGTAGATGGTATTTCAGAACTGGAAATTGGATATTCATTGTTGCCGCAATTCTGGAACAGAGGTTATGCAACAGAAGCTGCAAGAAAATGTAAGGAGCATGCATTTAACAATAAGCTGGCTGATTCTTTAGTCTCCATCATTAGTTTAACCAACCTGCAATCGGAAAGTGTAGCCATAAAAAATGGAATGACGTTGGATAAAACAACTTCCTACAACGGCAACGAAGTAAATATCTTCAGGATATGGAAAGGAAAGTGAAGGCATAGTCTGTTAAACACAAGTACCGCAACAATAACAATACATGAACAAGGGTGACAATTCCCCAATAACTTTTACTATTTTTTTTAACTAATGAAAAATCCATTTAGTAAAGCATTTCGATATTTTGTTGATTTTGATTTTGAAAAAATTTTCAGCAGACCCGATTTGCCTTTACCTTATCGCATCATTAATTGGCTTTTGTTGTTGAGTACGCTGCCATGGCCTTTGTTAATTTTCATGTCAATTTTTCTTTTTGATGCTCCCGGAAATGAAAGCAAAGCTTATGTAATATTATTCCTGGTGTTAACGTACCCTTGGGTTGTATTGTTTTCTACAATAACCGGGTTTAATTTGTACAGTAAAAATCGGGCTGTATCATACGTTTTAACAATACTGTCTGCTTCAATCGTCTGTATCCTCGCTTATAGGTTGTATCAGTTTTAATATAAGCTTAGCCCACAAGCGGCAAAAAACTCATCAACACATTACTGCATCACAATTCATTTTACAACTGACGAAGGTCAGTTGTAAACAGGTTTCCTGTCATTCCACTGTGTAAATGTAAAACGGTAAGCAGTAATAGCTTTGCACACTGGAAATTCCGGTTTGTAAGTAACCAACTGTTTTATCACATCTAAAAATGCAACACGCATGCTGTTGCTGCTGCTATTTGTTATATGAATTATTCTTCGCCGCACAGGTTTCATATTCCTGTTATGGGATTGGCCTATACTGTTGACAGTCCCGTTAAAGTTGCACGCTTTGGCATTTCATCTGTTATTTCTATTGTGGAAGACCGTTTGATTGAAATGATGCGTAGTCATTATTATCAAGCTGCCAATCTTCCTTACACGCCCATTGCGGTACATGAAGAAGATTACAGGGCCAAACGCATTGCTGATTATCTCAACCTTGTTAACAGCATTGTACAGGAGCAGGTAGAAAAGCTGAAGACAGCAGCGTTTGAAAAAGGCTCAGAGATCATCAAGTATTTTGAAATGCTGCCCGAAGACAGTAAGCTGAAACAACTGTACCGGCAAATGATGAAGATGAATAACGAACCGGAAAAACAACAATTACAAAGCTATTTACGTTCGCAGATTGTGCCTGGCAGCATTGATGTAAACATCATGACCAAGGTTGATCGTGAAACTTATAATAAAGAAGGTGCATTGGTGGAAGATGGATCAGAAGCTGTGGCTGCATTGCGTGGCTTTGTACAAAGTGATCTCAGTAATTCATCGGTGATCTTTTCTGCAGGAATGAATCCACGTTTGTACAATTACCTGGAGCAGTGCAATGAACTTGATGCAAACGAAGAAGGTATATTCACCAAAAAAGTAATTGTAAAAGTGAGCGATTACCGTTCGGCATTGATACAGGGAAAATATTTGGCGAAGAAAGGGATTTGGGTGAGTGAGTTCAGAATTGAATCGGGATTGAATTGCGGCGGACATGCCTTTGCAACGGAAGGTTATTTGCTGGGGCCGATACTGGAAGAATTTAAAACGAAGAAGGAAGAGCTTCGTAATTCATTGTTTGAACTGTTTAACGCTGCGCAACAGAAAAGAACAACCGCAGTTTTGATGCAGCGCCTGCCATTGTGTATTCAGTACAGGGTGGCATTGGTACAAGTGAAGAAGATGAATTTCTGCATCAGCAATACGGCATACAAAGCACTGGCTGGGGTACACCTTTTTTATTGGTGCCCGAAGCAACAACAGTGGATGAAGAAACCATGCAGCTGTTATGTGCAGCCAAAGAAAACGATGTGGTGCTGAGTAATAACTCACCGCTGGGTGTGCGGTTTCATTATCTCAAAGGAACAAGTTCGGCCAACGAAAAAGCAGAAAGGATCAGCAAAGGAAATCCCGGCAGTCCCTGTACAGAAAAACATTTGAGTTTTAATACAGAGTTTACAAAAGAGCCTATTTGCACAGCATCAAAAAAATACCAGAAGCTGAAGCTGGAACAATTGCAGACGTTGCAACTTCCGCAACAGGAATACGAAAAGCAGGTGCAGGAAGTGCTGGACAAGGAATGTTTATGTGTGGGGCTCAGCAATTCTGCTGCTATCAACTATCAGCAGACGTTTGTAAAGAAGCTGGAAGCCGTTACGATTTGTCCCGGCCCGAACATTGCCAATTTTTCCAAAGTAGTTTCATTGCAAACAATGACCGATCATATTTACGGCCGGGAAAATATCATGGAGAATAAAAACAGGCCGCACATGTTTATTGCCGAACTGAATTTATACATGAACTACCTGCGTGAGCAATTGACAGAAAGTCCATCGCCTGAACAGGATGCAAAAAAGAAAAAATACATCACTTCGTTCTGCAGCAATCTTCATGAAGGCATTACCTATTATCGTAACCTCAGTACAGTTGCAGTAACTGAAAGAACCGCATTTGACAGCGCATTGAACAATACAGAAGAAGAGTTGAATGTTTTGATGACTGCTCACCTTTAAAGTGAAAGGGTTGCCAACCCTTTTTCAAAATTATTCTCTATACGGCACCGTTGCAGGCGATTGATTAAACAGGATCAGCACCTGGATCAGCTGCGTTATTGTTGCTGTTTCAGGATCTTCGCCCAGAGTAAACGCATTTGACTGATGAAACGGAGACTCTTTTTTATTGAGCAGAAACAATACTGCTTTACTTGAGTTGAAATAAGGTTCCATCAGGTTGTAGTTGTTTACTGGTCCGGATAATGAACCATTGCTTACTTTCAGATTGATGTATGCAGGTATTTTGCTGCTGCTGTCTGCTTTATTATTCCTGTTTGGAATCATCGCTTCACCTGCGTTGTAAATACTCATCAATGAAACCACTCCTTTTACTGCATTTGTTTTCACAAGAATAGCTGCAAATCTCGGATCGCCGGGTGCATCAAACTGTTTTACATGAAAGCTGCCCATCAGGCCAATGATCTTTTCATCTTTAATACCGTAACGCTTTTTAGCGTATAAGAAATTCTGGTACATTAAAGAGTCCCGCAGATCGTTGCGTTTACTTACGGCAATCTGTAAGCGATGGTTAATATTGTTGAGCAGGTGTTTGGTGTCTTCAAAATCTTTTCCAAGATGCTTTTTGTAAATGCGGCCGTTGTTGATAAAACTGCTGTAAGCATTGTTGAACTTTTGCATGAGCAATGCGGCTGTATCCTGTTTTGGTAGCATTGTTGTAAAGTAGTGTTTCAATGTATCAGGTAATGCAGCAGGCAGGTTACGCTGTACATACAGCAATGCATCACGGTAAGCAAAATCAAGATCAACAGTAATGATCTGCAGTTTGTTTTTTGCAGGCAGTTGCAGGTTGTAGTTGTACAACTTTTGAAAAAACTGAAACAGCTGCTTGTTGTAGTAAAAAGTATTGGGATGAAACTGAAAGAAACTGTCGAGCACCTGTTCATTGCCCGTCTGAAGATAACGGTTGAGGTAGAGCTGATCGAGAAAACCGAGCTCCAGTAAAATATATTTCAGCCCCACGGTTTGCTGCAGGTGTTTGATCAGATCGAACTGCAGCTCATGGTTGTACTGTGTGCCATGCCCTTCACCCACCAGGAATAACTGGTTCTGCAAAATGCTTTTGGTAAACACGTTTTCTGCGTTGTTAAAACCATTGTTCCATGTTGCATGGTTTTGCTGCAAATAAATTTGTGGCTGTTGCGTATTCTGCGCAGATGCAAAACAACATAAGAGTAATGCGTAAAGAAGGAGAGTAGTAAACTGTTTCATTGTAAGGTTTAACTGATAAGGTTTATTCCGCTGTTACGGATATGTAAACATACAATGATGCTTCTGACATGTTTATGTGGTTTGTATCAACGGTTTTCAGGAACGAAAACAGAAATGCTATGTCGGAATTATGCATCGGGCAGAAAACAGCCAGGTGTGAAGCAACCTGCAATGAATGCTCACCGGCTGAATGGTTGTTCCCCATCGTTCAATATTGCAGAAAAGAAAATGCCCC
>JAACZX010000325.1 GCA_009996555.1 Chitinophagaceae bacterium
GAAAGAAAAAGGCCGATACCAGGAAGCTATCAGCTTTTTTAATGCATCCGTTACGAAAGACTCTTCATTTGTATATGCTTATAACGGATTAGCAAGAGTGTATGCGGCAATGAAGCGTTACGATTCGGCAAGGGTGTTTTACCTGCGCAGTGTACAGTATTATCCTGATAAAGCATTTGTGTATGAGCTGCTGGGTAATTTTTACAAAGAGATCAATCTTGTTGACTCTGCATTGCATTATCTTGCACGGTTGCATGAACAAGGTAAACGAACCGATTCTGCTGCTTTTTATTTCCGCCGCATCATTAACATGAATCCTTCGTCGAAGAATGCGTACATCAGCCTTGCCACTTTTTACCAGAATGCACGAATGGCCGACTCTGCCAATGTTTATTTTAATAAAGCCATTAACGTAAATGCAGGTGATGCCGGTACATATAATTCCATTGGTGTTTATTACTACCGGAAAAACCAGGTTGATTCTGCTAAGAAATACTTTATAAAAGCAATTGAGTTCGATACGCTTAATTTTTCTGTGTACAGCAATCTTGCATCGGTTTATGATAAAACACGCCAGTATGATTCTGCATTGTACTGCCTGAGCAAAGCATTGTTGCTGAGCCCTGGTAATGCGCAGATCTACAACAGCATTGCATTGATCAATAAAAAACAAAATAAACCTGAAGAGGCTCTTGCTAATTACAAACAGGCTTATGAGTTCAACAATGAAAATATTTCTGTTTTGATCGATATGGCTGATCTGTTCAGAGATATGAGTGAGCCGGATTCTTCCGTAAAATATCTGAAAGAAGCCATTGTGCTTCGTCCGCAAATGGCCGACCTGTACAACAGCACAGGTGTTGTATATCTCAGGTATAAACAATACGATTCAGCAAAAGCATATCTGTTAAAAGCGGTTGAGCTTGACCGTTCACTCTTCCGGGCATACAATAATCTCGGCAACCTGTTTTATGTGCAGCAGAAATTTGAAGAGGCCCTGCCTTATTATGCACAGGCGCTGAAAATAGATCCGGGTTATGAAAATCCATTATTGTTTAGCGGACTCATTCATATTAACACAGGCAAATATGCCGAAGCTGTTACATTCCTTGAACAGCTGGTGAAAGCAAATGCAAAAAGCGGATCAGGTCATTACTATCTTGCAGTTGCGTATGCGGCATTAAAAAATGATGCAAAAGCAATAGCCAGTCTTGAAAATGCGCTGAAGCTGAAATATGGCGAAGCAGGCGAAGTATGGAGCCAGAAAGAGTTTGCTGTTATCCGCAATTCTGCCGCCTTCAAAGCATTGATGCAAAAATATTTTCCCGGCGAAAAGTATTGACAGGTAATCATTCGATAAGTGACGCAATTTCTTAAAGCGAATAGTTGTAAATTTCAGCAAGAACAACATTGCTATGAGAATAATTACAACTACACTTGCGCTTGTTTGCGTTTTATTTTCTATCCGTGCACAAGTGGCCAAAGCGCCAATAAAAAATGAAGGCGACGGGCCATACACACAACTGATTATTCGTGGAGTGATCATGATCAACGGCACAGGCGCACCACCTGTTGGTCCGGTTGATATTGTGATTGAAAAGAACCGCATTGTACAAATTGCCAATGTTGGTTATCCCGGTGTTGCTATTAATGAAAACAGTCGTCCTAAATTAAAAGAAGGCGGTAAAGAATTAAAACTCGATGGGCATTATGTACTGCCGGGCTTTATTGATATGCATGGACATATTGGTGGTACCGGGCAAGGTGCCAATGCTGAATATGTGTTTAAGTTATGGATGGCACATGGTATTACTGCCATTCGTGATCCCTCTTGTGGTAACGGTCTTGATTGGGTGCTGGAAGAAAAAAGACTGAGTGCTGAAAATAAAATTACGGCGCCACGCATTTTTGCATACACCGCTTTCGGGCAGGGAAGTAAAACACCCATCAGTACGCCGGAACAGGCAATTGAATGGGTGCGGCAAAATGCAAAGAATGGTGCCGATGGTATTAAATTCTTTGGCGCTGCTCCGCAGATCATGGATGCAGCTGTACGTGAAAATAAAAAGTTGGGACTGCGTAGTTGCGCCCATCATGCACAAATGGATGTTGCACGATGGAATGTGTTGAAATCGGCTGAAGCAGGAATGACTTCGATGGAGCATTGGTATGGTTTGCCCGAAGCGTTATTCACCAATCAAACCATACAGCAATATCCGCTTGGTTATAATTACAGTAATGAGCAGCACCGGTTTGAAGAAGCTGGTAAATTATGGAAGCAGGCAGCAGAGCCTTACAGCGATCACTGGAACAATGTTATGAATAACCTGTTGAAGTTTGATTTTACGCTTGATCCCACATTCAATATTTATGAAGCCAATCGTGATCTGCAGCGTGCAAGAAGAGCAGAGTGGCATGAAGATTATACATTGCCATCGCTTTGGAAATTTTATGAGCCAAGTCGTGTATCGCATGGCAGTTACTGGCACAGCTGGGGTACAGAACAGGAAGTTGTGTGGAAAGAAAATTACCGGCTGTGGATGAAATTCATCAATGAATATAAAAACCGTGGCGGACGTGTAACCGCAGGAAGTGATAATGGTTTTATCTACCAAACCTATGGCTTTGGGTATATTCGTGAGTTGGAATTGCTGCGTGAAGCTGGCTTCCATCCGCTGGAAGTATTTCGTTCAGCAACATTATATGGTGCACAGGCATTGGGTGTAGAAAAAGATCTTGGAAGCATTGAAGTGGGTAAGCTGGCAGATATTGTTGTGATTGATGCGAACCCTTTGGAAAATCTGCAGTTATTGTATGGTACCGGAGCTATTCGTCTTAATGCCGAAAATAAAGTGATAAGGGCAGGGGGAGTAAAGTACACCATTAAAGATGGAATTGTGTATGATGCCAAAAAGTTA
>JAACZX010000326.1 GCA_009996555.1 Chitinophagaceae bacterium
TTTTGTACACGTACTTGAAAATGCCTGCGGGTAAAACAGGATCAACACATTCTTTCCTTTAAAATCTGACAGATTCACCTTGTTTCTTTCGGTATCGTACAGGCTGAAATCCGGGGCTTTTTGTCCTTTTTGAATATTCATAATTTGAAAGATTAATTAAAGATCAAAGTCATTAACAACGAAACGATCATTTTGTTAAACAAAAAAGGGGCATTTCTGCAATGCCCCTTTGTCCTTTCAGTTTCCTTTTAAATATGGAGCAGGACCTGCTCACCCATAGCATCCGTTCCAAGAATTTTATCGGCCGGCGTTGAGGTATCGGCAATATCTACTGAACGGTAACCATCTTTTAATACTTTATCAACGGCGTTGATCACCGCTTCTGATTCAGCTTTCATACCGAATGAAATATCTAACAATAAAGCTGCAGAAAGAACAGAAGCCAACGGATTGGCAACGCCCTTACCTGTAATATCATGCGCCGAACCGTGGATAGGCTCATATACACCTGTACCATCACCAATTGATGCACTCGCCAGCATACCCATTGAACCGGCAATTTGTGAAGCTTCATCGGTTAAAATGTCGCCAAACAAATTCGCTGTCACCACCACATCAAAACGGCGAGGGTCTTTGATCAGCAACATCGCTGTCGCATCAACAAACTGATGCTCCACTTGCACATCAGGATATTCTAATGCTACTTTCTGCACCACTTCTCTCCACAAACGTGAAGTTTCAATAACGTTTGCTTTATCAACTGAACATAATTTCTTACCACGTGTGCGTGCTGCATCAAATGCTTTGCGTGCAATACGCTCCACTTCGTAACGGCTGTACTCAGCAATATCATAAGCAGTGTCGCCATCGTTCTTACGTCCTTTTTCTCCGAAGTAAATATCTCCTGTCAGTTCACGGAAGAAAAGAATATCTGCACCTTTTAAAATTTCAGGTTTGATGCTGGATGCGCCTAACAACTCATCGAATAACTTAATGGGACGAAGATTGGCATACAGTCCAAGCTCTTTGCGCATCTTCAGCAAACCTTGCTCAGGACGAACTTTTGCAGAAGGATCGTTATCGTATTTCGGATGACCAACAGCTCCAAAAAGTACTGCATCTGATTTACGCATTTTCTCTAATGATTCATCAGGTAAAGGAACACCTGTTGCTTCAATCGCCACATGACCTATCAATGCTTCATCATAGGTAAATGTGTGACCAAACTTTGCAGCGATCTTATCCAATACTTTTTTACCTACTGCTGTCACTTCCTGTCCGATACCATCGCCCGGAACAATTAAAATGTGTTTTGTTGCCATTGTTATTCTGCTTGAACTTGTTTTGATTTTTCGTGAGTCGTGAATCGATAGTCGTGAGTTGTAATCCGTCTGACGAGGGCGTCCGACGTTGTATTCCCACTCATCATTCACTACTCATCGCTCACTATAATATTCAACATTTTTTGCGTTGCCTTAATTGCCGATACTGTCTGATCGCTGTCAAGACCACGAGTTTTAAATTCTTTGTTGTTCTGACTCCAGGTGATGATCGTTTCACATAATGCATCACTCTTACCACCGGGAGGAATACGCACAGCATAATCAGTAAGCTGTGGTAATTCTATTTTTTTCTGCTTGTAAATTTTCTTCAACGCATTCATAAATGCATCATACTGTCCATCGCCCTGCGCATGTTCTTCAAACATTTCGTTATCAATGCTGAGACGAAGTGTAACGGATGGGTGCAAATTCTTTGAATGGGTGAGTACATAATTCTCCACCTTCACTTTATCCTGGATAGAATTGCTATCCAACACATCTGAAAGTATGTAAGGAAGATCGGCTTGTGTAACCACTTCTTTTTTATCGCCCAATTCAATAATACGTTGCGTTACTTTTTTGAGATCAGCATCGCTTAACTGAATGCCTAACTGTGCAAGATTGTTTTCGATGTTGGCTTTACCACTTGTTTTGCCCAATGCATATTTACGTTGACGACCGAAACGCTCCGGCATCAGATCACTGAAATAAAGTTTATTCTTCTTATCACCATCGGCATGAATGCCTGCTGTTTGTGTAAACACATTTTCACCCACCACCGGTTTGTTTGCCGGAATACGGATGCCTGAAAATGTTTCTACCAACCGACTGATACGATACAATGATTTTTCTACCACTGATGATTTAATGTTCGGCATAAAATCATTCATCACAGCAATAGCACTTGACAACGGAGCATTACCTGCACGTTCGCCCATACCATTCACCGTTAGATGCAAACCATGCGCACCTGCACGTAATGCTTCCATTACATTGGCAGTACCCAAATCATAATCATTATGACCATGAAAATCGAAATGCGTGTTGGGATAACGTTGTACGATTTCAGATATAAAATCATACACTTCAGCAGGTGTTAAAATGCCGAGTGTATCGGGCAACATCACACGCTTCACCGGTTGCGTAACAATAAAATCGAGGTATTGAAAAACATATTCTTTTGAATGGCGCATACCATTGCTCCAGTCTTCGAGATATACATTTGTATCAATGCCTTTCTTTTTTGCCAGCTTGATCACTTCTGCAATTTCAGTAAAATGTTGCTCGGGTTTTTTCTTTAGCTGATGTGTAAGATGATTGAGCGAACCTTTGGTTAAAAGATTGGCCACTTTTGCACCGGCTTTGATCATCCAGTCAACAGATACATCACCATCTACAAACGTGAGCACTTCCACTTTGTTGAGTAAGCCGTTTGACTTAGCCCACTTGGTAATTTTCTTTACCGCATCAAACTCTCCTTCTGATACACGTGCCGAAGCAATTTCAATACGATCAACTTTCACTTCTGTTAAGAGTGATTGTGCGATCGTTAATTTTTCTGATGCAGAAAAAGATACCCCGCTGGTTTGTTC
>JAACZX010000680.1 GCA_009996555.1 Chitinophagaceae bacterium
GCTGCTGGTATTGATATTTTAAATCGACCGATAAATAACTTGTGAGTTTATATTGTAATCCTGCATTGGTAAGTATATCTAACAGGTCGGTTGTCTTATTTACGTATTGGTAATCGTTCAATGGGTAATAATTCCAGTTGAGGAGTTTACCGGCGCCCGCAGTATCAAGGTAGGCTTGGCGGTATTTCGTAGCAAAGGGCACAGGAGTGCCATTTTCATCAGTAAATTGTATATAAGGTTGCACCCCTGCTGAACTGGAAAGATCGCCATACCCGGGCTTTCCGTTTTTCGACTTGCTTCCACTGATATAAACCGATGAAAAGACCTGTAAGTTCTTAACCGGCATATACGTATTTTCAAAGCGCAGGTTAAAGCGTGTGTACGTTGCCGATAGGTTATCTATATTCCGGTCAAAGCCGCTGGAAAACAGCCATGCCATTTTAGAAGAACCGCCCCTCATGTTAATAGCGTACTGTTGATTAATGGCTTTGCCATACATGTGGCGAAGAAATTCCCGGCGTATGTCTGATGCTTTTAATTGGTCTATCAGAGCGGCAGAGTCAGTGGCAGAAATTAATCCCCTTCTTCGTTTAAATAGTAGTTCATAAACTGGCGAAAAGGGAGGTCGTTGGTTATTGACCGTATCTGAAAACCGGTATTGCTTTGAAAACAGGAATTGCTCCAACCCAATAATTTCTGCTGCTGGAATTTTAGGTTGATAATATAAATCCGGTTCTTCTGTTACCGTGAGGTTGCTGTTAAACTCAATCGTGAATGGTTGATTGAGCTTTCCTTTTTTGGTGGTGATCACCACAACGCCATTTCCGGCTTTTGCTCCCCAAGTGGAAGCAGCCGCTGCATCTTTCAGAACGGTGATGCTTTCAACATCATTGGGGTTTATATTATTGATGTTTCCTTCATATGGGAAATTATCAACTACTATCAGCACATCCCGAATGCCATTAATGGTACTTAAACCACGCACACGTATCTGGCCCTGCCCGCCTGTTGCCCTGCCTACAACAGTAAGGCCACTGGTGATGGCTTCCAGGCGGCTTAATACATCGGGGCTAACCTGCTGATTAAACAGTTTATTGTCTACTTGGGCAAACGAACCCGTAAGTCTTTCCTTTGCTTTTGTTTGATAGCCGGTGTTAATTTGCACTTCTTCAAGGCTGATTGTTTTTGGAACAAGCGTTATGGTATGAAAAATTCCGCTGCTTATAAATTGCCTGAAGGTTTCATATCCAACAAAACTTATTTCAACCGTATCAGCAGTAAGAATTGTTGGCATTGAAAATTCTCCATGCTCATTTGTTTTTGTAATGTTACCCGATAATCTTGCCTGCACACTGGCTCCTGAAATGCTCTTACCATCTGAATCAATAACCTTTCCTTTTAACATACCCGATTGTGCAAGAGCAAGCGAGGGTAAAAGAGTGATGATTAAATAAATGAGATACTTCATAAATATTTTTTTTTGACACACTAATAGGTTTATTCAACCAATGCTGTGTTTGGTTTTTTAAAATGATGTTCACTTAACACAAATACTTCCAGGTTTCTTACGGCGGGTTCAAGTGTTAAACCAAAAGAATGCAAAGCCTTTTTGAGTTCTTCCAGGTTATTAAGATCACGGAGTGGAAGACGCAAATCCAGCCTTCCTGTAAAACCTGTTTCATTTAACACGATTGGTTTTTGCGGTTCTGTTAATTGCTGCATGTTCAGGAACATGGTGAGTAAAGACAAAGAGTAACCATTTAATACCTGCTCATTATAGTCTGCACCAATTTGCTGAAAAGGCTTGCTTACTTTCGACAGTGGAAGTTTTTCTTTATTTGTAATACGCAGCACATAACAAGGCTGCTGCCGCAGTTCCATACGGCCATATAAATTCAGGTAACGATTGAGATCTGCAAGCATTAGTTCATTTAGCTGATGCTCACTTAATTCTTTTGGAGTGATTAACTCATAGCAATAGAGTAAATAATCATTTGCAGATTTGTATCGTAGTTCATCCTTTACTTCCAGTACAATCCTGTTTGCCGGAAATTTCAATGCGTCCTGGTAAAGAGAAAGTATGGGGCGGTTTAGCCAGGTATGTTTTTGAATGAAACTATCCTTCCAGAATTTACTGCCACTCACCATACCATCCAGTTTGCCCGTGAGTAAACTTTTATAGAACAGTTTTTGCAATGATCCTCCGTTACTGTTTTCAAGCAAGGGCATGGAAACATCATAATCAAATACATCACTTTTTACCGGTAGTTTTAGTTCCCGCCCTGCTATCGCTTTTTCAATATTAGAAGCGGTAACATGTTCAGAACTGGTGATGGCTATTATTTTGCCCGAGCTGTCCATCCACACTTCGTGCGGTAAAAGCTTATGAGGGAAAAACTTTTTCAGTAAACTATCTGATGTAACAAAAGGAAGTTTAATGGAAGATGGAATCCGTTTTGTATTGAAGATCTTTTGCAGTTTAGCAGCGGGTTCGTAACACACCACTATTACCTGCAAATCTTTTTTATATTTTTCCTGCAGCTCATTCAGGCGGGGAAGTTCTTTAAAACAACTGCCACACCAGGAAGCAAAAAAATCAAAGACAATAAGTTTCCCTTTAAGACTGGATAACTGGATTTTAGAAACGGGGTGGTTAATTAAATTGCTAAGGGTTACATCCGGCACCGTATCGCCAATTGATAACGGGCGGATAGTTGCGGCTTGCGTTTGAGCAACAGCATTGCCTGCCGGCCACAGCATGGCCAGTAAGCAATAGAACAGTAGTTTCATTGCAGTTGGTAATTGAAAATGAAAAATAGAGGAAACACAAACCGGCTGGCGCAGGCCGTAACACGAGAAAAAACGGCCCTTGCCGCCGGGCTTTTGGCTTACTTACTCAAACAGGATTTTTT
>JAACZX010000681.1 GCA_009996555.1 Chitinophagaceae bacterium
CAATAGCTTTCGTGGGTTTTTCTATTTTTCTGATACTCGTTAAAACCCGTTAATTCCCGCCAATTTTATTTCACTTTTATTACACATTTTCAGGTTCAAACTTTATTTACTTTGGGGATGAACTTGAAATGTGTGGTAAGAAAAACGAGGCTTTATGATACGAGTTCCTACTATTTCCGTCAAGTACAATTGGCGCAAATCAAGCAACCGGAGTGGATTGCACGGTGTACACCTAAGAATCTATTTATCCGGCGAACAGTCCAGACATTACCCGATTAAGCTTCCCGCCAAAATATCCAAAGACCAATGGCATGGAAAAGAGAATCATTGGGTAAAGAATAATCATCCCTTCTATTTTGAAATCAATTGTAAGATCGCCGAAATGATCACCAAACTCAACGATCTGACAAGGAGATACTATTCCCAGAACAAACCTGTGACATTTTATACCATCGAAAAAGAACTGATGTTACGGGGTGAGCGAAATATCTTTAATGACTATTTCGCTAATTATATCAAGCATCCACCTGAATCAACTAATCTTGATGAAGTGACATGGGAGAAATACCGAGCCTGCCTTCTGCACCTGAATAACTTCCAAAAGAGAATTACTTTTTCTCAGATTGATGAAGCCTTGATTGCCCGTTTCAAAAACTATCTGGCTAACCTGAAAGGACGTAAAGGGAAAATGGAACCAGCGACGATCAAATCCTATTGGGATAAACTAAAAGTAGTACTGACCCATGCGGCTAAAAAGGATCATTTTCTTGATCCTGTCCAAGTTGAAAATTACTTTGAAGAAGTCACCGTTAGTGTTCCAAAGAAGAAAGAGGGACAGCATCTAGAAATCCAAGAAGTGCAACGTTTAAAGAACTTAACATTTGATGAAAAAGATAAAAGCCTGCAACGTGATAGAGATTTGTTTTTGTTTCAGGTTTACACAGGGTTTTATTACAACGACCTTCAAATCTTGCGGAAAGATCAACTATTCAATGATATTGAACAAGGTCATTACATTATCGGGGAAAGAGATAAGAATGGCAATCCTACCATCATTCCTTTGTTTAAGTTTCCATACGCTACAAACATCATTGAGAAATATAAAGACAACAATCCTGATAACCCTATCTTATTTAGCAAATCAGTCTTTATAGAAATTCAAGCCTATAACCGTAATCTTAAATTATTGGGTAAAAGAGCAGGTATTGTTCGGAAAATAAGTAACAAAACCGGTAGACATACAAATGCGCAAATGTGGATACGCTTCGGAGCGGACAGACCGGTACTTTCCAAAATGATGGGACATGAAAAGGAGCAAACGACTCAGAGCTATTATAGAGTTGGCCTCTTAGAAGTTATTGAAGGAACAAAAGGAATTGATTTTGAAAAATTGGCAATTTAAAATAATACTATCATGGAAATTATTTAAAAGAGAATTTATGAAATCAGAGGCGAAGAGTAATGTTAGATTACGATCTGGCTTCGCTTTATTAGGTTCCTACAAAGATGTTTAATCAGACTGCCAAACAACACATTAAAAGATTTCCGAAAGAATTCATTTTTCTACTAGCGAAAAAGTAATCTGACCCTATGAGGTCACAAGTTGTGACCTCATACCAAGACTCGGCATGTGATCACAAACTGTGATGACATACTCTTAAACAAAGATGGTTCTGGGAAAACGTGATCAATTAGTTCCCCAAAATTCTAGATAGTTCTTCCGGCTTAACCTTATTGAATCCAAATTTCTGATTTAATCTATTATAAATTGGTTGTCCTAATGTCGAGTTTGGTTTTGCATTTTTGCCTTCATCATAAGTGCAGAAATAATCAAGACCGTAAGCAATATGCAATGCAACAGAATCCCCATCGCTCCATTCTGCGACCGCAGCACTCAGATGCTTAATATTTCCTCTAAACAATTTCAACTTTTCATTGGTATTAAGATGCTTATTGTCCAATGTTGTTATTAAGTTTAAATATTGAGTATAGCCGCCTCCCATTTCCTCAATAAAATCAGCAATTTTTCCATATCGCTCAGATGTTTCAAAATAATCCTCATTCAGATAATAATACCATTCTGTTTTTATATTAGGGTTGATTAGTTTGCCAAATCGTTTTCCAGGCAATATTTTAAATCCCAAATCAATAGCACCTTTTAAATAAATATCATCCTTAAAGTGGTTGCCTGGGAAAATATTGGGATTCGAACTTATAGTTACCAGCATACCTTCCGATTTTACTAATATCGGTTGTCGGTGAGCTAAGACCGGAATGCGTTCTTTCTTTGCGACAGCCTCATAAGTAAGGCATGTTTCGGATATAAAAGGGAGAATACGGCCATTAACTATGAACCCATTTATCAATCGAAAAACCGCTCTTTCATTGTCTGAGATATCAGTCTCCTTATTTGGATTTACAACAAACTCGTAAACATTTTTATCAAATGTAACTTTTAATGGTTCTAGCATTATTGGATCTTTAAACTCTTATTAATAGATGTGTAGTAATTTTCTTTTATTCCTTTTTTCGTCAAAAAAATTCTATACTCAATGATAAAGTATATTTCTTCACCTATTTAAACTTCTTATACTTATTGCGATATATCTCACATAATGAATGCATAATTGAATCAATTATACAGATCCTTCACTAAACAGTTGATTAAAAAACGAAAAGAACTCACTATTTAGTCGATCAGCTATACTCAATAAACAACTCACTAATCCGTGGCTGATCGTTTTTAATCAACCATTTTTTCAAATAGGCTCTTACTTTCGGTGAGGTAAATATCTTTTCATTATAATATATGGTAGCATATTCGAGAACCCATTGAGGTTTAAATCGTCTATAGTTAAAGGCTTCCATATCTAAAAGCCAGTCATAATAAGCTGTTAGGCCTTTATACT
>JAACZX010000682.1 GCA_009996555.1 Chitinophagaceae bacterium
AAGCATAGTTTTCCAATACCACCTGGTGAATGATACCTGCACCGGGTTTCCAGAAACCGATGCCATATTTATTCGAAATTGAAGACAGGAAGTTGTACACCTCTTCATTATCAGTAACGGCTTTCACCAAGTCCTGCTTACCTTCTGTTTTAGCAACAATGAGGTGATCGCAATGAACGGTGGAAGGAACTGCTACTTTTTTACGCCCCGTTGTGTCGAACTGTAGGAGAGCCATCTGTGCAGTTGCATCCTGCATTGCCACACGGTCGGGAGCAAAATCAACGTACGCTTTACCTCTTTCGAAGTCTTTAGGCTCAACCCCTTTCCAGAGGTGAGAGTATAATATTTTCTCTGCCAGTGTTAAAGGACGTCCCAATGCTTTACGGGCTGCATCCACTTTGGCAGGCATTTCGCTGTACGTCTTTTTAATGAGGTCGAGATCGAATACCATGAAGAAGAATTTGTAAATGATGAAAATCAGCGCATCTGAAAATTCGAAAACAGACGTTAGTGACCGGCAAAATAAAGTGCTGGGGATGAAAATTTTCCATCTGCACTTCCGATAGCTATCGGAATTCAAACTCTCAGATTTGCAATTTGCTTGTTGAGGTTGCGAATTTACCGATAAATCGCCAACTTTTTAAACCAACTGCTCCAAAGAATTGTTGAAAGAAGTAATTTTACACTACAACGAAACACTATGAACCGTTTAAGGCAGATTATTGAATGGAACGTTTTCGGCGTTTGCACCTGGCTGGGCGAAAAGATGGGCGTTGCCACAAGCACCATCCGTAAATATTTTATTTATATATCTTTTCTTACCATGGGTTCGCCTTTGATCATCTATTTCTTTGTTGCCTTCTGGATGAACATCAGGCAATATATATGGTTCCGTAAGCGCAACCCTCTGCGTTACTAATAATGAAATAAACATCCTTGCATTTTGGTAATTGATTGTTTAAATTGAGAAACAATCGGGGCTATGTTTTCTTTCGAGTACACACACTCCAGTTATGGAGAAATGATCAATGACCTTGCTGAACGGTTACATGTTAAAGTAAAGGACAATTGGTTGTTTTTTCCTGAAGACGTTGGAAACGGTTATTATCGTGTACTTCAGCTTTCAAACGGGCTTGATGTAAACATCATCAACTGCCGTATGAACAGGGATTGGCTTCTTCACCGTAAAGGCGATACTGAAGAGTATTATACATTGCGGTTTGATGAACTGGTTATTGAAAAAAACATCCGCATTGGTATTGATACGGATGTGATTGAACGGAAGAAGGAAACATTAGCTGTTGCTTATCTCACCAGTTCCTTGTTCGATTGGTATTACCACGGAACTAAAGGCACCACATTTAAAGGTGTAAATATTCTGATACCCAAAGTATGGCTGGGGAAACTGATGGGCATTGAAGTGTTTGATGATATACTGCCAGCCTATATTTCGCTGAAGAGCCGCAGCTTTACCATGGAGCCTCTCGATGCGGTGTATTATCAGCTGATGAATGAGATCATGGAAGAAGACCCTGATACGCCTTTTCCGTACCTGTATGCTGAAAACCGGGTTCAATTATTGATGGAACGGTTTTTTACCCGCATCCATTCAAGAGTAGCGCTGGCAGATGTGCAGAGTAATATTAAACCCGACGATATTTATACAGTATTCAGAATTGAAAAAATATTGGTCGAAAACTTTTCGGCAAAACCCAAATCCATCGAAGAGCTTTCACGCAAGGCAACTATGAGCTCCACCAAGCTGAAGAAAATTTTTAAATCGGTATTTGGCATGCCCATTTATGAATACTACCAGCAAAAAAGAATGCAGAAAGCAGGCGAGTTACTATCAAGCGGTAAATATTCCGTAAAGCAGGTTGCCTCAATTATTGGTTATACCAACGTTAGTAACTTTTCAACAGCTTTTAAAAAGTACATGAAGGAAGAACCTTCTAATTTCATCGAATCCTGATTACAGGATCAAAAACAAACAGGTGCAGTAATGATTGTGCACTTAATACATACGAGCTATAAAGAAGTACTTGCCGGTATTGCAGATGAAATGCATGGGCATGTAGAGAATGATTTGTTACAACTACCCGGAACCATTGCTTCAGGCTATTTAAAAGTAATAGAGTTGCCAAATGGGTTGCAGGTATTACTTTCTGATGTGCATTATCATACCGATGTAACATTTAAACGTGAAAAAAGTGATGTTTACTTCTGCATTCTTCACTTCAATGATGCACAGCTGAGCGATTCGCTTCATTTTTTAAAGAATGGTAAACAACTCTTTGATAAATCTGCAAGAAGGGCAGGAGTAACACTTACCACCAGTGCCAATGATATGAGCTTTACACTCAAGGCAGGTACAAAAGCAAAGAGTATTAATATTCTGCTGCCTGGCAAATGGATCAACGAAAATCTTGATAAACACAACGAGCTGCAGGTGTTATCCCGTTACAATGCAATGCGCAATACACTTATACATCCCGAACCGTTTGATGCGCAGAACAGGGTACTGTTTGATGAAGTATTTCATACTGATGTAACAAATCCACTGCAGGCAATGATCATTAAGAACAGGATCATGTTATTACTGGAGCATTTTCTTTCCAAGATCTATCGCAAAATGCAGGAGGAGCCTTCCACATTGCCCCGTAAAATTAAAACGACAGATATGGGCAAGCTGATGGAAATAGAATCATTACTTGTAAGTGATTTCAGCCAGCCACCGCCTACCATTGCTTTTCTTGCGAAAAACAGTGGTATGAGTATTTCAAAATTGAAATCGGCATTCAAACGTGTATACGGCACTGGTATTTATGAGTATTACCAGAAAAACAGAATGCAAAAAGCAAGGGCCATGCTGCTTACCGGCCAGTTTAATGTAAAAGAAGTGGGTACG
>JAACZX010000683.1 GCA_009996555.1 Chitinophagaceae bacterium
ATTTGCATTGCTGTAATTATTCCGAACCCATGCATCATAACCGGAAGGTCTTGTGTTTTCGCCCAGGAATTTTCCGGCCTCATAGTAACCGTTCTCAGGCATACCATCGGTGTTAAACAGCTGGCCTTTGCCGTGGTAGCGTTGTTCTTTCCATTCACCATCATAACGCTGACCGTTGGTATAGTAATAAGTGCCTTTTCCGTTAAACTTGTTATCACTGAAATTACCTACATAAAAATCGCCGATATCAAAATAATATTTACCGTTACCGTTACGGAAACCATTTTTAAAGTAACCTTCGTAATAACCATTGCTGTAAACATATTTACCATATCCGTTTTTACAATCGCCGCTGATGCAACCTGTTGTTCCGCCTGAAACAAGGCCATTCTTTGGCTGTGTGAGATTGTTTTCTACCCAAAAGCCGATCTTCTTAACACCGGTTGTAGGATCGTAATTAATCCCCCAGCCGTTACGTTTACTGTCAACAAAATAACCTACATATTTTTCACCCGTAATAAAAAAGTAAGTGCCATAACCGGTGAGTTTGTTATCATCAAACTGTCCCACCCATTTCGTACCATCGCTCCAATAATAAGCACCAAATCCATGACGTTTACCGTTTTTGAAATAACCAAAATAGCGGTCGTCGCCGGAATAATACTTCATACCGTAGCCGTTCTCACAATCGCCGTTTAAGCAACCTGTAGTACCAAGTGGTTTATTGTAATAAGAGATCTTTCCTTTGTAAACACCTTTGGCAAAAAGCCCGGTTTGTTTGTTACCGTTGGATAGTGTTTTTTCGCCTTCACCTTCAAATTCACCATTTTTAAAATCACCAATATACCTTGCGCCATCCTTGAACTCCATTACGCCAAAACCATTGAACTGGTTGGCCAGACTTTCGCCAATAAATTTTTCCCCGCCTTTCCATTTGTAAATACCAAATCCTTCACGCTTATCGTCGTAAAACTCGCCTTCGTACACATCACCATTGGCATACTGGAATTTACCAAAACCATTACTGCAATTGCCCGACAGGCAGGTTTGAGCCATGGATGATGAAAAACCGGAAATCAGGATCAATGAAAGTAGAAACAACTGTTTCATGGGTTTGTGTTTTTGGGATGAAAATTAACTGATTAAGTTGATACAAAAATACCCAATAGTTGGTATTTAAATGGTTGCAGAATCCCATAAAAAACTTTCAACTGTTAGCTTCCCTTATCTTTGTTTCAAACTTTTACAGCCATATGCATTTTCAACTTACCGAAGAGCAGCTGATGATACAAAAAGCTGCCCGTGATTTTGCCCAAACCGAATGTTTACCCGGAGTTATTGAACGTGATGAGCATCAGAAATTCCCCAAAGAACAGATCAGTAAACTGGCCGATCTGGGTTTTATGGGTATGATGGTTAAGCCCGAATACGGGGGCTCTGGAATGGATACAATCAGCTATGTGCTGGCTATGGAAGAGATCAGTAAGGTTGATGCCAGTGTGAGTGTGTGCATGAGCGTTAACAACAGTTTGGTATGTTATGGTTTGCAGGAATATTGCAATGAAGAACAAAAACAGAAATACCTGGTGCCGCTTGCGCAAGGCAAGAAAGATGGTGAACTGTACATTGGTGCATTTTTACTGAGCGAGCCGGAAGCTGGCAGTGATGCTACATCGCAACGCACAATTGCAGAAGATAAAGGCGATCATTATTTACTGAACGGGATCAAGAACTGGATCACCAATGGTAATTCAGCTTCGGTTTATTTAGTGATAGCACAAACTGATGTTGCCAAAGGAAGCAAAGGCATTAATGCGTTTATTGTAGAAAAAAACTGGCCGGGTGTAAGTGTGGGTGCAAAAGAAAATAAAATGGGTATCCGGGGAAGTGATACGCACAGTATTTCGTTCCAGGATGTAAAAGTGCCCAAAGAAAACCGCATTGGTGAAGATGGGTTTGGTTTCAAGTTCGCTATGAAAACATTGGCCGGTGGCCGTATTGGCATTGCATCGCAGGCATTGGGTATTGCCAGTGGTGCGTATGAACTGGCCCTCAATTATTCCAAACAACGCAAGGCATTTGGTAAAGAAATTATGCACCACCAGGCCATCCAGTTTAAACTGGCCGATATGGCAACACGTATTGAAGCATCACGCTTATTATGCCTGAAAGCTGCTTACGAAAAAGATCAGCATCTTGATTATACCCTCAGTTCATCCATGGCAAAAGTTTTTTCAAGTGAAACAGCTATGTGGGCTTCCACCGAAGCGGTGCAGATACATGGTGGTTATGGTTATGTAAAGGAATACCACGTGGAGCGTTTGATGCGTGATGCAAAGATCACCCAGATATACGAAGGTACCAGCGAGGTGCAGCGGATCGTGATCAGCAGAAGTATTCTGAAATAAAACGGCCCCCTCTAACTCCCCCGAAGGGGGAGAACACCATCGTTCAGCCCTTGCTTTTTTATCTGTTTGAATAGCATGTATAATGTTGTGGTTTGGCGATTAAATATGAGGTGGCAATGTGGAAGAACAAATAGTTTATTAAAGAAATGAAGCACCACTCTTTCTCCTTCGGGGAAAGGGAAGGAGAAAGGGGCTGATTAAGCTAATGAGTTAACTCATTAGCTTTTATTTTTGCATCTCATTTGATAATACAATGGCAGTTAATACAGAAACATATCAATCGATAAAAAAAGAACTGGATGCAAAGCAGGTAACATTGGTGGCAGTGAGTAAAACAAAACCTGTTGAAGATATTCTTGCGCTATACAAAATGGGACAGCGTGACTTTGGTGAAAATTATGTGCAGGAGCTGGCAGATAAACAGGCGCAATTGCCGAAAGATATCCGCTGGCATTTTATTGGTCACCTGCAAACGAATAAAGTAAAATACA
>JAACZX010000684.1 GCA_009996555.1 Chitinophagaceae bacterium
CTGGCAATATCTTCAATGCCGGCAAGTACCGAAGCCATAAAATAGCTGTTCAAACGGGGAACAATAATGCCAATGGTTTGTGTACGCTTTGTACGAAGATTGCTCGCAAAGTTGTTATGACGGTAACCCATTTCCTCTGCCTTATTTAATATGCGGCTTACGGTATCCTTATTAAGAGCGCTGCTTTTCTTTAACCCCCTGCTGATGGTAGCAGGCGATAAGTTAAGTTCCTTCGCCAGGTCGTAAATGGTTACATCTTTCTGCATACATGCGAATGACAAACATCGTTTATCGCACCTAAGGTAGAATTTATTTTAAAAAAATAATGCAATCGGTTGCATTTTTAAAAATATTTCCTACATTAGCTTCAAGATTTGATTTTTTGCATAAAAAGGATAGTGTTCTGTTTGCTGTAATAGCTTACAGCAAATGGATACAGCAGAAAGTGTAGTTATTACTTTTAAAAAAGTGATAACTGTGTTTCTTATGGCAATGGCATTTGATTAGGGAGTATCCCGGGAAAAAATGCTATTTTTTTGGCCTTTATATGCAACCGATTGCACATCAAATGATTGTTTCCTGAACTGCTTTCAGGATCATATAAAAGATAACTGCTGAAATGAGATTGTTGATTGCTTTGCCGGAATCATGTGCTTCATTTACTGAAGCGTTTGTGCGATTGCACAACTATGGCTGCTTGTCGCCAGCATTCCACCTCTGTAAGCCTGGCAACTATCATTTTACACTTACCGGAGCATTTCGCTCAATTTACTTTATGATGCAGCGGGCTCGAAACCCGGTGTTATCCTACGTTCTTAATGCCCCTACCTAAACATATATAAAACTCCAGGTCCTATATCAATAACTGCTTCTTTGATTTTTTAAACTGTTTCTAAACTCAAAACTAGAATTGACTATGCCAAACAAAAAATTCAATTTGTCGTTCATGAAAAGAAAAGCGACAAATGCCGTAACACTGGCAATTGCTATGCTGCTACAGCTATTGCTCTTTGCCACATCGGCCAATGCACAAAACATTACCGTAAAAGGTAAGGTAACAAACGAACAAGGGGCGCCTGTTGAAGGGGCTTCAATTGTCATAAAGGGAACCATCAACGGAACCACTACTGACAATGCCGGCAGCTTTACCATTTCTGCACAACGAAATGCTGTTCTGGTAATTTCTGCTATCAACTTTGCTGAGCAGGAAGTAACTGTTACGGGATCTGAGTTAACAATAAAACTGGAGTCACTTGAAAAATCTTTAGGTGAAGTCGTGGTTGTAGGTTATGGTACCCAACGCAAAAAAGACGTTACCGGCTCTACAATATCTGTAAAGGGAGAAACGCTGAATGAAATTAAAGCGCCCAATATCTTTAATCAAATACAGGGAAGGGTAGCCGGTGTTGATATTGTAAACAACAGCAGCAACATTGGCGCAAGCGGTGAAATACGTATTCGTGGTAACCGGTCAATAACAGGTAACAACAACCCCCTGATTATTGTTGATGGTATGGCTTATGGAGGTAGTATCAATGATATTAATCCTGAGAACATTTCAAGTGTTGACATTTTGAAAGATGCTTCTGCAACTGCCATCTATGGTTCAAGAGGTGCAAATGGTGTAATCATCATTACAACAAAACGTGGCAGATCAGGAAAGCCAACAACAAGCTACAACGGATATGTGGCAATGGTGAATGCCATTGATACCTGGCGGGTGTTTAACGGACAGGAGTATGCTAAATTCAAAGAAGATGCAAGACAGGGTCAGCCTGCGTTCGCTACCAATCCAAACGTTACCAATCCCTATGCACTTAATGCTACAGAGCAAGCAAATCTTGCAGCGGGCGTTAATACCGATTGGCAAAGTCTTTTGTTAACAACCGGCATCAGAACCGGCCATGATTTGAATGTTAACGGCGGAAATGACAGAACACAATATTATTTCGGGCTTGGTTACTTCAGAGAAACCGGCATCATTCCCGATCAGGCATTGGATCGGTATACGTTTAATGTAAACATTGATCACAAAATGACCGAGCGCATTAAGATCGGATTTACATCATTCAATACAATGGGTTACCAAAAACGACTTGGCACCAATGCGTATGGTACTGCTTTGCGTTTAGGACCTTTGTATAAACCGTATAACGACGATGGAACGATCAATTTCCAGCCCACCGTTTTACAAGGTGTTGATAATACAACGATCAATCCGCTTACTTCAATCGGCAATAATGATATCATCAAAGCCAACACACGCAGATATCAATTCCAACACAATTTCTATGGTGAGGTGAAAATTTTGAGAGATCTTAAATTCAAAACCACTTTTGGCTTTGGATGGTCGCAAACATTTAACAGTAATTACACCGGACCAAACAACGTGTTTAATAATAACACAAATACTGCAGGATCTAACCTTAGCCAGGCAAATTCAGAAGGATGGCAGTACACAATTAATAATTCGCTCGATTATAATAAAACATTTGGCGGAAGACATAAAGTATCGGTACTGGCCTTGCAGGAAATTCAAAAAAATAAATTCCAGTCTCAGCAATTTAATGGTCAGGGTGTTCCTGCCGATTATATCCAGGATTATAATTTCCAGTTAGTAAATACGGTTACACCGCAAAATTCCGGTTACAGTGAATCAGGCCTTATTGGTTATATGGGCCGTGCTACTTATTCATTTGATGATAAGTATTTGCTTACAGCTACTGTAAGAGCAGATGGTGCATCTGTTTTAGCCCCCGGAAATAAATGGGTGACTTATCCTGCCCTTTCTGTTGGTTGGAATATTGACAGGGAAAAATTCTTTGATAATGTTGGATTTATTTCTTCATTAAAATTAAGAGCTGGTTGGGGTATAAGTTCAAACGCTGGTAT
>JAACZX010000685.1 GCA_009996555.1 Chitinophagaceae bacterium
AAGATCAGATTATTGATAACAGTTGAACGTTGCAAAAACGATTCGTTATGTATTTTCCATGCAAAACCTGCAGAAGGAAAACCTGCCCATTTATTGTTCTTACCAAACTTGCTCGATCCATCCTGGCGATAAGAAAGCGTAAGCATGTACCTGTCATCAAAACCATAATTTACACGGCCCAGAAAGGAAACAAGTGTTGATTGATAGCGGTTGTTAATGATCGGTAAAATCTGTTCGGCTGATTGAAGATTTTCATTCTTCAACAGATCATTCGGAAACGATTTTGCTTCTGCTCTTTTCGATTGCCCGTTGGTACGTTCAAAAGTAGATGCACCGGTAACATTAATACTGTGTGCACCTTTCTTTTTATTGTAGGTAAGAATACTTTCCGATACAAGACTTGTCCATAAGTTATCCGACTTAAGCCCCCATCCTTTTACACTAAACCCTTCATACACACTTCGTGGATAATACTGATCTCTTGTATTAGAACCATAATTAAAACCAAGGTTCTGTCTAAGTTTAAAATCTTTAAATAAAGTAAGTTCTGCATAATTAGACGAGAATATATTTACGCCGGTTACTTTATTCAACACATCTCTTGAATAAATAACAGGGTTCGTAATAAAAAAACCTTCGCCGCTTCCGTCAAACTCTTCCTCCGTTCGAATAGTTGGTGGAAATGTTAGAGCAGAACGTATAACACCTGCACTTGCTGCATCCGATTTGTCGGTACCTGTTTTAACGCCATTGGTAGTAGAGTTCGATACAGTGGTGCTGGTGCCGACACGAAATACTTTTGCAATATTCCGGTTCAGATTAAAACTTAACCCGATTTTCTGATACCCCGAATTGATGATAGTTCCTTCCTGGTTAAGATAGTTTAACGAAAGACTGTGACTGCCCGACTCTGATGCGCCTGAAACGTTCACACCATACTGCTGAAACAATCCCCTTCTGAAAATAGCATCCTGCCAGTTTGTACGGTCATTCAGCAATGAATCAAGTTCAAGATTGGTATAGGGTAAGGTATAAGTTGTTCCATCATAAATATTCGAATTCTGGTAAGACAGATTTTGATATTTCGCAAAATCATAAGGCTTCAACATATTCAATCGTTTAGAAACTTCAGCAATACCGAAGTTTACAGAAAGCTCTACCCTGTCTTTTCCTGTTCGTCCTTTACGTGTAGTGATCAATACAACACCGTTTGCACCCCTCGATCCATAAATGGCCGTAGCAGATGCATCTTTCAAAATGTCGATCGATTCAATATCGTTTGGATTAAGAAACGACAATACATTAATGGTTTGCTTTTCATCTTCACCAATTGATGATGGTGTTGATCCGCTGTTACTGTTGTTGAAAGGAACACCATCAATAACATAAAGCGGCTCAGTACCACCAAGAAATGAATTGGAGCCACGTACACGAATGCTGAGACCGGCTCCCGGAGCTCCATCGTTTTGTGTTACGTTTACACCTGCAAGCTTACCTTGCATTGCCTGCAGGATATTGATGGGGTTATCTCTTGTCAGGTCATCACGGTCAATTCGCTGAACAGCCCCTGTTACATCTGCTTTTCGCACAATACCATAACCAATAACAACAACATCAGACAAAGCTGTAACAGAAGACTTCAGTTTTATTGTAAAGGCTGACCGGTTACCGATCATTACTTCCTGGCTTTCCATTCCTATAAACGAGCAAACAAGCATTTTTGCAGTTGCAGGAACATCCAGTGAAAATTTACCGTTTGCATCTGTTACGGCAGAAATAGTTGTGTTTTTTACAAGAACTGTTGCTCCCGGTAAAGCAGCTCCATTTTCATCAGTAACTGTTCCGGAGATTTTTTTGCCCTGCGCAACAGACTGCAAAACAGCCAGCATAAAAAGAGGCAGATAGAAAAATATTAATTTTCTCATACAGCAAGAATGTTTGATCAAAAATATGTTTTTACACAAACAGCATAATAGTACTATTTTATCCAATAATTATACTTTCTTAAGCAGTTGTACTTCCTTTTAGCTGTTTTTCTTAATTATGCACTATGACAGAATGTAAATTTTCTATTTATTCAATACATTTAGTCTGCATTGATTACTGATATTATTTTAACATGGTTATGCATAGAAATATTCTGAAAGAAATTACACCGCTTACAGCCAGTGATTGCTTTACCATTTTTGAACGAAGCAAAACAGAGTTCGATTTTCCACTGCATTACCACGAAGAGCTGGAGCTTAATTACATCATCAATGCGAAAGCTGCAAAACGGGTTGTAGGCGACCACATGGAAGAAATCGACAATGCAGAGCTTGTATTGATCGGTTCAAATCTGCCGCATGTATGGCATACATATAAATGCAAAAGCAAAGACATACAGGAAATAACCATTCAGTTTCATAAAGATTTGTTTGATGACAAAATGCTTCGGCGTAATCAACTGCACTTTATCAGGGAGATGTTTGAAAAATCGAAACGGGGGATATTGTTTTCAAAAGCCACCACACAACAAATAAGTCCACGTTTAAAACAGCTTCGTTCAAAACAAGGATTTGATTCTGTACTTGAGCTCATGTCGATCCTGCACGACCTTTCCATTTCACGAAACATGCGCATCTTATCTGATGGCAGTTTCAGTAATATACAACCCAGCTACAACAGCAGAAGGGTTGAAAAGGTAATGGAATACCTGAAGCAGAATTTTGACAAAGCAATTTTATTGGCCGATGCTGCTAAGCTTGCAAACATGACAGAAGTTTCATTCAGTCGTTTTTTTAAAACACATACCGGTATCAGTTTTATGGACAGCCTTTTAGAAATACGTTTAGGCCATGCCTCCCGGTTACTCATTGATACCAATCAACCTGTAGCAGAAGTGGCCTAC
>JAACZX010000327.1 GCA_009996555.1 Chitinophagaceae bacterium
ATAACTGTTTTTGCCTGTTGCTGATTGCAGAAAGGCCGAGTTATTACTATAGTTGAAATTATTCTTCGTGTTTACGGTTGAGTACCCAAATGAGGAAAGCACCCAGGAACAGAAATATACCTACACCGCCAAATAACAATGCAGTCAGCACTTTCTGAGCACCTGTTGACAACACCATTGATAATGCAACAACTAAGAAAACAATATAAATGGTGAGAAGGGTATAAATCTTTTTATCCATGGTAGTGATTTTTAGTGATGCGAAATTGAGAAATAATCAGTTACAGGCCAAAAATTATTCACAGGGCTGTGAACAAATTTGGGAATGGGATGGGAGGTCGGTTTCATTATATTTGCCAGCCCCCTAAATCCCCCAAAGGGGGACTTGCTAAGCACAGCCCTAATGTGATTCATTAAATTAAATAGCAGGAAGGTTGATGTTTGGTGAATGAAGCTTTCATGCACAAATGGAAGTGATAACGATAATATTGTTAATGCAGCACCGCCTCCGCTCTACCGGAGAGGAGGAAGCCCGCCCGGATGACTGGTCGGACGGGGGAGGTGAGGCCAACTATAAACTGAGCAATGGCTGAAGAAAAAAAGAATTTGTTTGATTACGACGAGAGCTCCATTAAAACCCTCGACTGGCAGGAACATATTCGTTTGCGCCCCGGCATGTACATTGGTAAGCTGGGCGATGGCAGCAGTGCCGACGATGGTATTTATGTGCTGCTGAAAGAGGTGCTGGATAACTGTATTGATGAACACACGATGGGCTATGGCAAATCGGTTGACGTAACCATTGAAAAAGGAACGGTTACCATTCGTGACTATGGCCGTGGTATTCCGCTGGGTAAAGTGGTGGATGTGGTGAGCAAGATCAACACAGGTGCCAAGTACGATAGCAAAGTGTTTCAGAAATCGGTTGGTTTGAACGGTGTGGGAACAAAAGCCGTTAACGCTTTGAGCAGTTATTTTAAAGTAACCGCTTTCCGTGATGGCAAAATGAAGACTGCCGAATTTGAAAAAGGCATTCTGAAGAAAGAACATAAAGAAGAGAAAACAACAGAAGGTAACGGAACAGAAGTAACGTTTATTCCCGACGATTCTGTGTTTAAAAACTATCACTATATCCATGAGTACATGGATAACCAGTTCTGGAATTATTGTTATCTCAATGCCGGACTGGTGATCAACTTCAACGGAAAGAAATATGTTTCCAAAAATGGTTTGCTCGATCTGTTGCAACGCAAAACCAACGAAGATGAATTACGTTATCCCATCATTCATTTAAAAGGGGAGGATATTGAAGTTGCCATTACACACGAAAATCAATACGGCGAAGAATACTATTCATTTGTAAACGGACAGTTCACCACACAAGGCGGTACGCATTTGGCTGCCTTCCGTGAAGGTTATGTAAAAACTATTCGTGATTTTTATAAGAAGGATTATGATGCGGCTGATATACGTGGCAGTATTTGTGCAGCGGTAAGTGTGCGTGTGCAGGAGCCGGTGTTTGAAAGCCAGACAAAAACAAAACTTGGTTCAAGTGTGGTGTATGAAGGCGGCCCAACGATGAAGAATTTTGTGGGTGAATTTCTTGCACGTGACCTGGATCTGTTCCTGCATAAAAATCCATCGGTTGCTGAAGCGTTGAAAAAACGCATTGAGCAAAACGAAAAGGAGCGCAAGGAATTAGCAGGCATTAAAAAGCTGGCGAATGAACGAGCCAAGAAAGCGAACCTGCACAATAAGAAATTAAGAGACTGCCGCTTTCATTACAACGATGAAGCAACCGGCAAAGACAAGGATAAAATTATTGAGAAGCAGAAAGAGACCACCATCTTTATTACGGAAGGTGATAGTGCGAGTGGAAGCATTACCAAAAGCCGCAATGTGGAAACACAGGCAGTGTTCAGCTTGCGTGGTAAGCCACTCAACTGTTATGGGTTGACCAAGAAAGTGGTGTATGAAAATGAAGAATTCAACTTACTCCAACATGCACTCAATATTGAGGACAACTACGAAGATCTCCGCTACAACAATATCGTAATCGCTACCGATGCCGATGTGGATGGCATGCACATTCGTTTGTTGCTGATGACTTTCTTTCTGCAATTCTTTCCAGACCTGGTGAAGAATGGGCATGTGTTCATTTTAGAAACACCATTGTTCCGTGTACGCAATAAACAGGAAACCATTTATTGTTACGATGAAGGAGAGAAGCAGGCTGCTGTAAAAAAACTCGGCGGCAAACCTGAGATAACACGCTTTAAAGGTTTGGGAGAGATCAGCCCGGAAGAGTTTGGCCGTTTCATTGGTGCAGAAATGCGCAAGCAACCAGTGATGTTATTACCTGAAACACATATTCAGCAAGTGCTGGAATATTATATGGGTAAGAATACACCCGACCGCCAGGAGTTTATTATTGACAACCTGAAAGTGGAACTGGATAAAGTGGAAGAAGAAGCCGTATAAACAATGATCGTCACTGATGTTCTTCCTATTAAAATGATTTGATTGAATGTTTGAATTTCACGCCGACAGGAAACGCTACTTCGACATACAGATACTGAATACAGAAAAGTATGTGCTGCCTTTTATTGAGAAAGTATTCTCTTTAAAGCCTGGTATGCGTGTATTGGAAATTGGTTGTGGTGAAGCTGGTGTATTGAAAGCGTTTATTGATAAAGGATGTACTGCTGTTGGTATTGAACTCGATGAAAGTCGTTTGGTGAATGCACGGGAATGGATGAGCGATGAAATTGCAGCAGGCAAAGTAACCTTTCATTCAAAAGATATTTACAAAGCAACTGAAGCAGATTTTGGTGGTGCGTTTGATATAATTGTGCTGAAGGATGTGATTGAGCACATTCACGATCAGCC
>JAACZX010000328.1 GCA_009996555.1 Chitinophagaceae bacterium
CAGAGCTGGTAAAAACAGCAGGCTTTAACCCGGTGCTGGCAGGCAACTTATCTGTAAGCCGCACACTGGAAGCAATGCAGCTGTTGCTGATACAGCTTACAGTAAAAAACAATTACAACTGGCTTGCCGGTTGGAAGATCTTACACGCTTAAATTTTTTAATTACATAAACACTAAACAAACGAAACAATGAAAAAGGCAGCAATTATTCTTTCAGTATTTTTTCTTGCAACTGCATTTACGGTAGCAAACGTATGGACAAACGATAAGGCGCATTCGCAACTTGCGTTTACAGTTAAACACCTTGGTGTATCTGAAGTGTCTGGTACATTCAATGATTTTGATGTGCAGGTACAAAGCACAAAACCGGATTTCAGCGATGCGGTATTTACACTGAAAGCAAAAACGGCATCTATCGACACAAGAGTTGAAATGAGAGACAACCACCTGAAAAGCCCCGATTTTTTTGATGCAGCAAAATATGCTGAGATCACGTTCAAAAGCACAGGCATTAAAAAAGCAGGTAAAAACAAATACAAACTCACTGGCAACCTTACATTAAAAGATGTAACCAAGCCGGTAACACTTGACCTGGTGTACAACGGTATAGTAGAGAATCCCATGAGTAAGAAGCCCACAGCTGGTTTCCAGGTAACAGGTACCATCAAGCGTTCTGATTTCAATTTGGGTAGCGGTTTCCCTGCTCCAATGATTAGTGATGAAGTGACGATTAAAGCTGATGGTGAATTTGCACAATAAAACAGTTAAACGATGAAGAAGTTAGTAAGTATTGATATTAATAATAAAGGGCTTGACGTAGCAATACTCATCACCCGTATTACAGCAGCCGTGTTAATGCTCACACACGGGTTGCCAAAGCTGCAAATGCTTTTTTCAGGTAACCCGGTACAGTTTCCTGAAGTGATGGGGATGAATTCACTGATGTCACTGGTGTTAACAGTTTTTGCAGAAGTGATCTGTTCTGTATTCATTCTTTTTGGATTTGGAACAAGAGTGGCAGTAGTTCCACTCATCATCACAATGCTGGTGGCGGTACTTTATATACATGCCGGTGATCCATTGGCAAAACAGGAGCCGGGTATCCATTACCTCATCCTGTACATTATCCTGTTCATTACAGGTAGCGGTAAGTTTTCAATTGATTACTTATTGCACAAAAAACAATCTTCACTTGCCTGGACAAACAGGTAAGAACCATAAAAAACGAAACGATGAAAATAGCAGTTATTGGAGCTACAGGTTTTGTGGGTACGGCAATCGTAAATGAATTAATAAAGCGTGGACATAGTGTAACCGGTATTGCAAGAAACATTTCTAAACTTCCTGTAATTGATAACCTGTATGCTGCGGCTGCAGATATTAACAACGAAGAAGAATTGGTGGCAGTGCTGAAAGGACATGATACCGTGATCAGTTCATACAATGCAGGATGGACAAATCCGAATCTGTACAATGATTTTCTTGAAGGATCAAAACACATTCAATCGGCTGTAAAGAAAGCAGGTGTTGCACATTACTTTGTAGTAGGTGGTGCAGGCAGTTTACATACAGCAGATGGCGGACAGTTTGTTGATTCACCACAGTTTCCTGCAGAATGGAAACCAGGTGCATTGGCAGCAAGAGATTACCTGAATGTGATCCGTGAAGAAAAAGAACTCAACTGGACTTTTTTAAGTCCTGCGTTGGAAATGCATCACGGAACTTCAGGAGTTCGTAAAGGAACATACAGAACCGGAACTGACACACCTGTGTTTGATGAAAACAACCGCAGTGTAATTTCAGTAGAAGATATGGCAATCGCCATTGCCGATGAAGTAGAACAGAAAAAACATATTCAACAGCGCTATACTGTTGCGTATTAAATACATCGTTCCATGCAACGAAAACATTTTATAACAACTATTTTAACAGGAGCAGCAGGTATGACAGGCTTGGCAGCGTTCAATCGCTTTACAGATGATCTTAAGGAGCAGGACCAATTAATGCCGGTACTGTTTATTGGACATGGTTCGCCTATGAATGGAATTGAGGACAATGAGTTCAGCAGAAGATGGGCGAAGATGGCTGGTGAAATTCCAACACCTAAAGCAGTGTTGGTGGTATCGGCACATTGGTTTACAAAGGGTACACATGTTACAGCAATGGACTTTCCTGAAACCATTCATGATTTTGGTGGTTTTCCGCAAGCGTTGTTTGATGTGCAGTATCCTGCACCCGGTGCTCCTGAACTGGCAAAAGAAACAAAGTCGTTGATCCATTCAGCAGATGTTGGATTGAGTCATGACTGGGGACTGGATCATGGTGCATGGACCATCATCCGTCACATGTATCCCAAGGCAAACATTCCTGTAATGCAGTTAAGTATTGATTATACCAAAGGGCCGCAGTACCATTATGATCTTGCAAAAGAATTATACAGTTTGCGGAAGAAAGGTGTACTCATTATTGGTAGCGGCAACATGGTGCATAACCTGCGTATGGTAGCATGGGATAAATTAGATGCACCTGCGTATGGATACGATTGGGCTTTGAAAATGAATAATACATTTAAAGAATTAATCGGAAACGGACATCATGATAAGCTCATCAATTATTCCTTGCTTGGAAGAGAAGCGCAACTATCGATCCCCACTCCGGAACACTATTTACCCTTGCTGTACACCTTGGGTTTACAAAACGATAAAGAAGATGTTTCATTTTTTAATGATAAAGCCGTTGGCGGATCATTAACAATGACATCCGTTAAGATAGGTTAATGATGATAAGGTTTAATATTTACACCGGCGTGTATTCTTACTCTGCCGGTTTTTTATTTTAACAGCTGCGTGTAAATAAATTTTTTATCACCTTGTTTTCCGGTAAAAGCTAT
>JAACZX010000037.1 GCA_009996555.1 Chitinophagaceae bacterium
CTTCCGGAAAACTTTGCATACCTGTTGCATCAACAGTCAATGCAAAATTGCCATTACCCACTGTAAGCGATGAAAGCGAATCGATCTTGTTCACGTTTACATTGTGACGTTTTACGACAGCTTCACGGTTGATACCCTGAGATTGAACCACAGAGACACTGAGAACACAGAGAAGAAAAGAAGATAAAATCAATTTCATTTTCAATAATTTTTATTTACACCTGAAACATTAACACACTGAACACCTCTGTGTCTCTGTGGTAAAAAAATCAGAATACATTATCAATTGCAGGCCGACTGTAATTCTCTTTCGCATCCGTTGTCTTCGGCATGCCGAAATAAAACTGCAGTGTCCGTTTCTTTGTTCCGTTCACATGATTCAGTTCACTCATCGGGCCATACACTTTTGTATTCGTTGTTAAACCGGTTGCCAGTTTTGTACCAATAGGCGGAATACAATCTAAAAAAGAAATATTACCTAAAGGAATTTCAGGATGAGGCTTTGCCGCTGCACTCAGCGCATAAAAATCAAACAAACGAACGAACAAACCATTATCAGGTGAAGCAATATACAGTTTCCCTTCCACCGTACTCAACTCCATCCATGTTACCTCACCATAATAACCTTTGAACTCAGGATAGACAACAGGCGAATAACCCGTGTGTGTATTGTTGTAAACATTCTGCCAAACATTAACAGGTGTGCCAGCCATGCGGTTTTTCCATTGCCGTGAAGGGCCTTTGCCCAGCCAACGTGCGCCTAACACATAATTCTCAGGATAATTAAAACTGATACCGGTAAAAGGCTGATCACCCTGTGCACTGTATTCATAGTCCATCGTTGTCCAGCCACTTGCATTGATCTTCCACTTCACATACTTCAGATCGCCACTGTAGGTGAATTCAACAACTGCATCATTGCCTTCTTTGTAAGCCTTTGACGAAACAACAGTTGCGGTACCTTTCACCAGCACAGGGCCGTTGTTGAACGACAACACATAATCATTCGCTGTATTTTTTGTGGTAACAAGATTACCCGACTTTTTATCAAGTACAACAGTTACATCACCACCGGTAATCGAATAAACCGTATCCGTTTCTTTGATCATTGCTGCATCATTCTTTGCAGTAACAAAACCAGTCAGTTGTACCTGCTTTGTTTTGATCTCGCTTGTCCATTTGTAAATTTCCTTACCAAACGGATCTCTTGCAACAATCACCAGGGCATCATATTTTTTATAATCTGCAGGTAACTGCAGTTGCAATGAACCTTGCTTCGTAGCAGCAATAGTTGGAGCAGTAATCGTTCCTTTTTGTTTCACCACGTAACCATCAAAACGATCAAAGGGTTTGCTGAAATCAACCAGCGCCCAATAGAATGTACATTGATTGGTATTGGTGAAATGAAAACGGTTATCCAGTTCAATGCTTCCGTTAAATGATGAAGGAAGTTGTGCCGGTAATTTTAATTGAATGGGCGAAAAGATTTCACGCAATGCATAATAGCTGCCTTCTTTTTCACGATGTGGGCCAAGAATACCATCATTCGCATTCAGTCCGTTTGCATCCAGTACATTGTTGAGATCGGTACGCACAACAGCTTCATCCACCAATGCCCAAATGAACACACCTCCACTCTTTTGCGATTTCCAATGCAGGTTCCAGAAATCTTCCATAGCAGCGCCACCTCCCCCATCATCCTGCGAATGCAGCATTTCTGTTGGCATATAGATCAACGAATCGTTCAATATTTTTTCCGTGCTGTAATAATCTTCGTAGTGATTACAATCAATGCCGTTAAATGCATTACCCGGACGATGATGCGCATGGATCACCGGACGATTTGAAAAATCATACTTGCCATAATCATCATCCAGTTCTTTATTATGTCCGCCTTCGTTACCATTGCTCCAGAAAATAATGGAAGGATGATTGAGATCACGCAACACCAGTTCTTTCACCAAAGGTTCGCCCGCTTTTGTGCTGTATGCTTTTTGCCAGCCGGCCAGTTCATTCAACACATAAATACCAAGACTGTCACACAGCTCTAAGAAATATTTATCGGGTGGATAATGGCTGCAACGCACCGCATTCATGTTCATTTCTTTGATGAGTAAGGCATCCATCAGTTGCTGTTCCTTGCTTAAGCTGCGGGCTGTTTCGGGCCACCAGCAGTGACGGTTGGCGCCTTTCATCTTCACCTGTGTGCCATTGATGTAAATGCCAAGTCCATGTTTGATCTCGATGGTGCGGAAACCAAATTTCTCTTTCAGTTCATATAACTTTTTACCGGCTGCATCCTGCAACACAACAGTCGCTGTATAAAGATTCGGCGTTTCAGATGTCCATGTTTTGATATTGGCAACAGAAGTATTAACGATCACATTTTCTGCTGCTTTCACAACAGGCGTTTTAATTGTGGCGATTACTTTCTTGTTTATATCAGTGATGGTTGTAACAACAGTTGCATTTTGTGCAAGTCCTTTTGTCCACACCTGCATCGCAAATTTCCCGTCGGCCTTCGCATCAATACCCACATAGTCGATGTATTGTTTGGGTGTTGCTTCTAAAAACACGGGGCGGAAAATACCGCCAAACACCCAGTAATCGGCCAGGCGTTCTGCATTGTTCACACTGGCATCGCTGCTCATCTTGCTCACCGTTACTTCAAGTGTATTTGCTTTATCGTAATTCAGCAACGAACTGATATCATATTTGAAACGATAAAATGCACCACGATGTATATCACCTGCACTCTTGCCATTGATCTTTACTTCCGTATCCGTCATGCTGCCATCAAACACAATATTGATCTGTTTTCCTTTCCATGCAGCAGGCACTTTGAACTGATACTTGTACATACCCTTCTCATCATAAAAACGAAAATTCTTACCATTCGTTTTGTAATCACGGCCATAGTTGTAATTACCAAATCCCTGCTGCTCCCAGTTGCTGGGCACCTGTATCTTTTTCCATTCGCCGCTGTTACGCCCTGCGGTGCAAAAGAAATCCCATTGCACGGTGTGTGCTGCATCGGTGCCAGACAAATACTGAATTTGCTTTTGTTGGGCTTGTAAAGAAGTTATGAGTAAAAGGTTAAGGGTTAAGAGTAACCCAACTTTAAAAATCTTCATCATCATATTGTTTTTTGTTATCAACTTTTTATTTGAACCACAAAGACAGTAAGACACTAAGTTGCACAAAGACTTCGTGTCTCTTCGTGATCATTGTGGCTTCGTGGTTCAACCTTCTTCTCGTGGTTCAACTTATTTCACTTCGATCTTACTTATCACCAAACCTGTATCCATCAAATAAACCCTTACAACCGTAACACCGTTTGCTGTTACAGTCAATGGCATCACCGCTTCTGTATATCCCCTCAAAATATCCGTCTTCCATCTTTTATCTTCATTGGGGTTATCAATATCAAGCAACTTCACTTCTCCTCCATTCACCGTTACAGCCATTCCCAGATTTCTTCCTTTATGTATGGCATGTGTTGGCAAACATTTCAACACGAGTTGATAACTGCCCGGCTTTAACGAAAGCGCATACTCAACATAAGGCGCTTTGCTCCACTCTTCTTTTTTAAATGACACACCCGTAAACGGATAACGTGAAATACTCTTACCACCAGTACCAAGTCCTGCAACTGTGATCAGTTTTTCACCGGCAATTTCTCTCTTTAGTTTATAGGCAGTTGCAGGTACACTCAGCAAGGAAGCATGACCTGTCTCCACACCAAACGAATCAATTGTTCTGTCGAGATAACGACGATCATACGTTGTGTTCACATTCACAGCTCCTTCCAATACTTCAGGAGCAGCTACATTCGGCATACCAAACACGGCAAGATTACGTGGCTTATAATCCATGATGCCATTCCATTTACCGTTTTCGATTGCGGTATTGTAATGCAGCGTCAACCGTTTGATCTCATCAAAAGCTGCTTTAGATTGTTGTGAGTATTCTTTCGCCTGCGCAGGAAACGCATAACTCATCTGCGCATAAAATATTTTTTGATTCAGTAAAGCTGCACCTTTCACCGGGTACTCGATCAATTCAAAAAATGCGTTTTGCAAATGCGCTGGAACAAGTTTCTTTACTTCATCGGTTTTTGCAATCAGTTTTGTGTAAGCAACCAAACGTTCATCCCTTGCAGCAGGTACATAGCTCAGCATCCGCATAAATTCCGGCTTACCTTCCTGTGCCAAACGATAATACTCATTCTTCAACGCTGCTATGGTTGGTGCTAATGCCGAACCAAATGTTTGTGCAGCCCAATAGGTACTGTACTGTTGTGCTTTATCCGGCGTCCATTGATCAACATCCCAGGCGAGATCTAAAAAGAACTGCGTTTCCATTTCCGCAGGTTTAATATCACCCACATTCACCACCCACAAACGGTTGGCACCAAACTGGTGTGCCTTGGTCATTTCATAAGAGATCAATGCTGGTGCAGTTGATGATAACCAGGTATGATCATGCGGGCCACCTAAATACGAAAGATGATAATACACACCGCTGCCACCACTTCGCTTTTGTTCTGCAGGTGTGGATAGCTGACGGATATAACCAAAATTTTCATCGGGCCAGATGATGGTAATATCATCGGGTAACTTCATTCCTCTGCGGTACAAACTCAACACTTCTTTATACGGAACAAATATCTGCGGCAGTTTTTCGGCGGGCTGTTTAAAATTGTTTTGCAGAATGCCACGCTGATCTGTAATAATATTCTCCAGCAGCTTTACTTTTTCATCAGGATCTTTCGGGCCGGGCATACCACCATCATGCACACCACGCATACCAATGGTCACCACCGATTCATAATTCACTGCTTCAACAATACGATCGTTCCAGTAGTTATAAATTTCATCTTTGTTTACATCGTATCGCCATTCACCCGGTTTCTTTTTATACTCTTCTTCATAGCCATGCTCCCATTCGCCAACATTGTTCCGCAACATCGGTTCACAATGACTGCCACCTACTGCAATCGCATAATCATTCGCCAGCTTCGGACTTTCCTTAAAATAATAAAATGCCTTTGTGCTGTCGTGCATCGCCGGCCAGATGTAATTAGCTTTTAAACGCAACAACAACTCAAACACTTTTGCATAAGTCTTGGGGCCGATGTTTTGTACATCCGTATCCATTGTTCGTTTGGCCCACGGAAACAATCCCCAATCTTCATCATTAATAAAAATGCCACGGTATTTTACTGATGGTTCTTTTGAAATATAACTGCCCGAAACATAGAGTTGCTTTTTCTTAGCCGGTGTAACATCGGCCCACCAAACCCACGGCGATACACCCATTGTTCTCGACAAATGAAAAAGACCAAATGCAGTTCCTCTCCGGTCGCTGCCAGCAATCACCAGAAGCCCCCCCACCCCCCGAAGGGGGGATTTTGAAGACTCCGATTTATTAGGAGCATCCTTAATTATTTGTATAGTGAAACTCTCCCATTTGTTTTTGATTGTAGTGACGTCGATCTGTTTGTTCCTGATCAATTCATCAATCAACTTTGATTGACCGATAGTCCCTGCAACAATACAAAGTCCTTTTGCAGGAACAGCATTCACCACTTGCATTTGTTTACCACTGATCAACTGAATATCGTTGGCGAATGCTGTTGCAGCAATACTCACCACTTTTGCATCAGCAGCATCAACACAAATGGAAGCAATGGATGAAGATGTAAATAACGAAAAGGAAGAAGCTTTTTCCGAAACAGATAACGTATTGACCTGCGCAGTGCAGACATTCGCAAGAAAAAACAGACAGCAGCACAGCACAAGTGTAGTAGTCTTCAGCATAATGCAATCGTTTGAAACAGCATGTAAATTTAACGCACAGGAATGCTAAGCTATCCTGCTGTGTCATGTACTGCTATTTCTCCAGGTCACGCATCGCCACCACTTTAAACCCACGCTCTTTCATATAATCAAGATACTGTGTAAATACTTCCACCGAAGTGGTATAATCAGGATGTGCAATATCAGGCACACCATGAATGGTGAACAATAAAATTTGTCCGGGCTGCAAGTTCTTTAATGCAGTCCATGTACGTTCCTGCAATTTTTCTGTTGAACCCATCGTGTAACTCGGCAATACCAGCTTCGCATCTTTTTGCGGATCGTAATACTGGCTGCCTCCTGCCCTTGCATACCTGTAACCCATCTCCTGCAACACAACCTGCGACAATGAATCAGATCGGTTACCGGGATAAGCAAAGGAAATTGGCTTCGGAATATTGTACAGCTTACACATTGAATCAATATAACCGATCTCCCGTTTCATTTCTGCACGGTTAAGTTTGGTCATGTTTTGATGATGCCCGGTGTGATTACCAATTTCAAACCCCATTTTGTGCAAAGCAGCGATCTGTTGCCAGTTCATATAATATTGCGAATCGCTCTTTGCTTTCCAAGGCATTTCACAAACCAGAAATGTTGCATCGAAATGGTATTTCTTTAACAACGGTGCTACAATGGTATAATGACTGATCTCCGCATCATCAAAACAAAGCACAACAACAGCTGGTTTATTTGTTGTTGGTTGATGTACTGTTTTGTTTGATTGTAACTGCTGCATGGCAACAGCATAACGTTTGCCCAACTCTCTGGCAGATGCTGTGTTGAAATGCAACTGATCACCTTTATCAACCAGATCCTTTGCAGAAACAACAGCCGTGTTCGCCACTTCAGTTGGCAAACGGTTAATTTGGTTATTGATGAAATTTGCTTTGTTGAAATAACCGATCTCACCTGCAACAAAAGGAAGCTCCGGCATTTGCAGATCGGTACGCAAACGGTTCACCAATGCTTTTAATTTGCTGAGATAAATTGTTGCCCGTGCAGAATCATTATCCGATTCGCCCTGGTGCCAGAGAATGCCTTTGAGCACTCCCGTTTGCATAGCGATCTTTATTCTTGCAAGTGCATCATCATAAGGATGTGCAGCAAAATACTTTTCTCCCGGCTCCCACACTTTTATCGGCGAACCACCCCACGCACAAGGCACCAATGCAATCTTTACATGTTTGTTATTGCCTTTGATCTGTTTTGCAAAACTGATGGCCGGCCCCACTCCTGCAATGGGTTTATCGAAATGCACCGGATCGGTTGCAGGTACCCAATGGTTTTGCGAATCAAGCATGATGATCTGCGGATCGATGACTTTACTTTCTGCATCCACCGCACCACGACCAGCCATATTACTCTGCCCAATGAGCAGGTACACATGCACGTTGCTGTCGGGTTTTGTTTGTGCATGGCCGAATAGAGAAATAAGCAGAAGAAAAATGACAGTGGATACAGCCTTAAAACGGGAAAATGAAATAAACAAACCGAAGCAAACACGTTTCATACAGCAGACTTTAGCAATCGGATAAAAATAAGTTTGTTGAGAAAAAGAAACATCCTGTACTGTTACGGAGATAAAGGTCGTTCCGTCTGCCCGGGGTCTGGCCTCAGCCGACCCCGGGATTTCAGAATCTTTCTCTTAGTGGTTGGAGTCTCCTCCAACCACTTTTAGTAAATACATTTCGGTTGTTGGGGACACCCACCGATAAACAAAAGCAGTTTGCATAGTAGCACCTAACCTGTCAGGTCGGGCCATCCTCCGGAGCGATGTAGGTATGCCATACTTCATGCATACTGCCTGCATTTGTACTTGCTATCATAAGTATGGCATACCTATTCGTTCTCCGTAACGGGAGATTACTTCGCCAAACAACAAAGGCTCGCAATGACGTAAAAAGAAAAAAAGTTTTCTCCGTAACGTAAAGCCACTGACGAAGCCTTCTTATCCCCTCCTCGGAGGGGTTGGGGGTGGGTCCTTTTTCCGTCCGCCCGGGGTCTGGCCTCAGCCGACCCCGGGATTCCTGTTCTACAGCACATCTTCAATTCGCATTAGCTTATCATACATGCAAACTGATTCTTCATAAAACAATGCGCTTGAATGTGCATAGCTTAAAAAATCCTTTGCCAACATCCATTTACCACTTGTAGGATTATGATGCATATAATCCAGCTTTTGATAAATGAATTCATTTGACATACACTTCTTCGCATCAAAACTATCTTCAAATACTTTGTGCAGTTGTCCCTTTTTCTTTTCACTCTCTTTTACGTTTGCTGCCAGGCGTTGCAACAATTGGTTTTCGTTGGCAGCTTCAAGTCGTTTAACCATCTCATAAGCCATAAAACGCTTTCCATTCCCCATAACTGTATTCAATGACTTTTTCATTTCAGGGAAGTACAACATCACATGCACATGATTCGGCATGATGACATAACCGGCCACACGAATCTGTTTTGTGTACAGGTAATCAAACCATTTATAAACCAGGTCATATGAATTCGTTTGATGAAACAACGGCAGCCATGGATAACAGGTGAATGTTACAAAATAAATGCTGTTTGTTTCCTGTTCATGTTGTGTGCGAACGGCCATGATGAAATATATAAAAAACGAATGCTAACTCCCGGGGTCGGCTGGGGCCAGACCCCGGGCAGACGTTTAACATGAAAGTTATCTTCTAAAGATCAGTGTACATCTTTTTGATCTGTGTCATCTGTGTTTCTATTCATTATGCATGCAAGATCGTTTCAATAGCTGCCAACTCTTCATTGCTAAACTGCAGATTCTTCAAACAATCAACCGAATCCAATAACTGGGCTGATGAACTTGCACCAATGAGCACCGATGTTACACGTTCATCTTTCAACAGCCAGGCCAATGCCATTTGCGCCAATGATTGATTGCGTGTTGTGGCAATATCGTTGAGTGCTCTTACTTTCGCCAACACTTCTTCGGTGATCTGCTCCTGTTTTAAAAACACACCTCTTGTTGCACGTGAACCTTCCGGAATGCCTTTGAGATATTTATTCGTTAGCAGTCCCTGTGCCAAGGGTGAGAATGGGATACAACCCACACCGTTTGCTTCCAATACATTCAGCAATCCGTCTTTCTCCACCCACCGTTCAAACATAGAATATTTGGGTTGATGAATTAAACAAGGCGTTCCTAATTCTTTTAAGATCGCAAATGCTTTTGCTGCGTCTTCGCTTTTGTAATTCGAAAGACCAACATACAATGCTTTTCCTTGACGAACGATAAGATCCAATGCAGTCATGGTTTCTTCCAGTGGCGTATTAGGATCGGGACGATGATGATAGAATATATCAACATAATCGAGCTGCATGCGTTGTAAACTCTGATTCAAACTTGCAACAAGATTTTTCTTACTACCCCATTCGCCATAAGGGCCGGGCCACATATAATAACCTGCTTTGGTAGAGATGATGAGTTCATCACGATAAGCAGCAAAATCTTCTTTTAATATTTTACCGAAATTAATTTCGGCACTGCCGGGAGGCGGGCCATAATTATTGGCCAGATCAAAATGCGTAATGCCACAATCAAAAGCAGTGTGCAATGTTTTGCGATATACAGCTTCATCATCCACATCGCCGAAGTTATGCCACAGGCCAAGTGATAAAGCTGATAACTGGATGCCACTTTTGCCACAGCGGCGGTATTGCATTTGCTGGTAACGTTGTTCGTTTGCTGAGTAAGACATTTGCTTGATTTTTCGAACCGAAAGTTAACGCTTCCTGTTTGCTTTACTCCTGTTTTGTAAGATCGAATTCCTCGCCGTTAACTGTAACGTTTTGAAATTTGATGCCGTTGTATGTTGTTTTTAACTCTGCCTTCTCAGCAGTAGCTGTGATATTGCTGAAGAGAATATTTGAAACAGTATCCTTCGGATTTCCCTGCATGGCACCAACTGTTTTGCATTGCACATTGATATTGCTGAAGCTGATATTGCGGACAATGGCAAACGGTTTTTCAATGCTGCCGCCCATATCATAAAACTGCGTCCATGGTGCCATGCTGATGATGGTGCCGCATTTGCCGGTAATATTTTCAATGCGGATATTTTCATACACCTGGTAAGTATCGGGACGCATTTTCAAACGAAGAATAGAAGTATTGTGTTCCATCTTGCAATTACGCATCACAATGTTACGTGCATGAATACTTTCGCTGCCCAATGTTAAGGTGCCATGCGATTCACCAAATACACAATCTTCAATTAAAATATCTTCCACTACTCCATTCTCAGCACGTACATGCGCATCAGGTCCTTTGCCGCCCTTGATACAAACGGCATCATCATTGACGGAGATATAGCATTTCCGCACCGTTACTTTTTTGCACACATCAATATCGATCCCATCGGTGCTCGGTGCTTTCACCGGCTTGAATGGTGAACGTATATCACAATTTTCAATCAATACGTTGTTGCATTGATAAAGATGTGTTGTCCAGAAACCGGCGTTGTGCAGCTTCACATCTTTGATGGTAACATTATTGCTTCCCCAGATAAATACCAACCGTGGGCGATGCACTTCCAGATTGGTAGCGGAGCGACCGGTCTTTTGTACAGAGTCACGATAGAACCAAAAGTATTCCCAATATTTCAGACCATTACCATCAATGGTGCCGGGACCATTGATCTGGAAACTGTCGACATGATACGCATTGATGAGTGCTGCATAATAGTATATGCTTCTACCTTCCATGCGTGAAGGAATCAACGGATAGTTGTCAATATGATCCGAGCCTTTCAGCTTGGCTCCTTCCTGTAACAACAGCTTTGTTTTTGGTTTGAAGAACAAAGCGCCTGTTAAGTAAACACCTTTGGGAATAACAATAATACCACCACCATTTGCTTCAGCTTTATCGATCACTTTTTGAATAGCTGCTGTTTGCAGTTTTGTACTGTCGTTACTTGCGCCATAGTTGGTAATGAGATAATCCTGTGCGGTTGCAACAGATGAAACAGTAAACAAACAGATCGATAAAATTAATTGCTTCATAAAATTCTTACCCCTTTTTTGTTACCTGCAATCGGTTCATCACGATCGCAGACAATTTCATTGTTAATATATTTCAGTTCAGCAACCTGTATCACACTTCGCTTTTCATCGAACGAACCTTTGGCTGCAGGATTTGCTTTGCTTCTTCCGGGATG
>JAACZX010000329.1 GCA_009996555.1 Chitinophagaceae bacterium
CAAAGCAACTAACATTGGTATGACCATCGCTGGCAGTAACCTTACCTACTGTTACATCTATGCCACAAGGTGCCTGGTTAAGTGTTGAATTGGTATAAGTAATCGTTACTTCAAGCCTGTAACTGGTTTGTCCTGCAGTTACCGAAACTGTTTCACCATTGGTTGGTCCGTTAATTGTTGCATCACCGGATGTTATTGCCCATGAATAGAACGTATTCGGATCAGGTACATTAGGAGGTACAGTTAAAGTAGGACCTCTGAATGTAGAAGTTGTACCTGCACAAGGAGAACAATTGGTAAGACATGTAACAGAACATGTGGAAGTAGCATTAACCGGTACTTCTACAGAAGCATTATTTGGACATAATCCTGTTGTACCTGCTTTTGGCGTAAGTGTTACATTAAATATAATTGTTTGTCCCTGGTCTGCTGCTGCTGCTGTGTAAACAGGGCTGACAGCTGTAGTGCTGCTAAGCTGTCCCTGACCGTTAGGAGTACTCCATGATAAATTATAGTCATTGATACTACCAGCAGAAACACTCACATTCAGTGTTGTACTATGTGCAGCTGTTCTTATGTCAATAGATGTTGGATTGGCCGAAGCTGTTGCTGTAACGCCATTTGTAATATTCACCGTTTTGGTACAGGTGCTGTTAAACACAATCCCTGAGAAGGATCGGGAAACAGTTAACTGAACAGTAAAAGATGTACCCGCAGCAAAACCACCAACCGGCGCACTGATGCCAACCTGTGGAATGGCAGTTAAGCCTGCGCCGATAGAACCGCTTGTACTTCCTGTAAGTGTTGCCCCGGCTGTATTGGCGCCTGTGAGACTCCATACATAAGAAGTAGTTACACCGGCTGCATTGGAAAGACTTGCAGTTGCAGTAGAACTGGTTGTAAGCGGACACAGATCAGGAGAACTGATATTGCATTCGGGAGGTACCACCACCGCATCTGCTTTTAATGAACGGTCCTGGTTACCACCCGATCCATCCAGCTCAATTAAACGGGTGTGATATGGTGAACCATTAATATCACTTGCTGATTCACCAATGCCCCAATCAACCTGCGAAGCAATATGGCCACCCCATCCAAGAATAACGGTATTTGCACCACCACTAAAATTGGCAGTGAAATTAATTGACAACCTTGTTTTAGAACCATCTGTATTAAGGTTGCCCTGTGATACATAACTCATGGAAGTGATGGTGCCATTATAAATCGTGAAGTCTTTCAGATTTAAGGCATTAAAACTGTTGGTGGGCTGTCCTGTTACCGGAGATCCTGCTGAACTTGGAGCCGGTATTGCAAACGTATTCGTTGAACTTACAGTTAAACCAAAACCCGGATTAACAACTTCTGCATTATGTCCAAAAAGAGAAGAGTGCAGTGTATTGCTTCCGAGGTTCTGAAAATGAGTAATGTAATCAATGGCATGTTTGGTGCCGGATGAACCCATAATATCCCACTCAATAATAATGTTATGACTGGTATTATTGGTTAAACCCGTTATACGCATGCGATAAGGAATAGACCAGCTTTCAATGAAATGAGAATTCTCCGGTCCTGCATTACCGTTTACCCAGTTATTTGGAGTAGGAACCTCTCCTATTCCCCCGTTCCGCAGCTGATCAATATCAGCAGCGCCGCCGGGAGCAGATGCTGCCAGAACAAATGTTTTTACCGGCTCCATTGCATCAAGTGCAAATTCAACATTGGAAGAGCCGTTCATGTTGGCAAGAATTCCCGTTTGAATCGTATTCCAGTCATTTACGGGATGTTGGTCTTTGTCCGCTACAGTTTGCTGCGTTTTAATACCCAGCAACATGTAGTTTGGATCAAAATGAGTCAGTATGCCTGTTTGCTGTGGCTTCGCAAGCATTTGTCCAAAACCAAATGATGAAATAAGAAAAAGGTTAACGAGAAGAAGTGCCAGCTGGCGTTTAATATTTGATATAGTGCCATTACACGGCGGTGTTAATACGGTGTAATGAGCAGTACACCCTGGTGTTAAAATACTACTCATAAAAATCAGTTTTATCAGTTAAAAAATAACTACCTGATTTTCCAGGAAGGATTTGGGCGTTGGAAATAACGATCGGCAACCTGCTGCACAAATGAAACGTTGAAACTGTTTTTCATTCATGCAACAACCTGCTTAATTAAAAGGATAAAGGAGATGTTTGAAACAACGAAGAGGACATTGAACTACTAAGGATGGACATTGAACTAAAGACAGGACACTGCAATTGCATTGCATGTTTATTGGAATAGTTGAGAACAGTGTTTACACTGTTACATCATTTCACGAAAGCACAATAGAAATCCGCTCAGGAACAAATGTTCTGATTTGCTGATAAGATCCAATCGCTGCCAATTACCCATGCGGCAATGAGCATTGTATTGTTGTTGTTTGTGCTATCGTTGTTTATGTTCCATTGGCAATGCATCAGCCACCGGTTTAAACTAAACCAGCGGATTTATACAGCAATAAAAAACACATCACTGCTCACACAGTGAGAACGACATAGGTTTGTTAGCAAGTTTAGAAAGGCAGGGTTATTAAGGCCGGATTAATGTGGAGAGTTTAGAAGAGGAATGCGGAATGATTTTGGGTTGTTCCAACGCATAACGAAACTAAAAAACTGTTTTACCAATTGCAAGCAAACGGACAGATATTTTAATCGGTTATTTGTTTACGTATTGATGGATATATATGTTTTCGAAAACATTCCTAAGCTTTAGTAAAGTGGTCCGGCATCAGGACCACTTTATTTTTTCTATTTATTGAAGAACTATTTTTTGCCACCAGCTCTTTTCCTTTTGCTGCAACTGTATATAATAAATTCCCGAAGAAAATTTTTCAAGATTCACCGGAACATTATT
>JAACZX010000330.1 GCA_009996555.1 Chitinophagaceae bacterium
TCTGCAGCAGCAGGAAGAGTTGAAGCGGGTAAAAACAACAGTACAAAAATTCATAAAACTGTGTAAATAAACTGTTACTCTGTGAACCGCCTTGTTGATGAATACATCGAAAGCCTGCCCGATGAAAAACGGGAAATCGCTGCACAGCTTCGTGAAATGATCCTCACCCTTATTCCGCATGTGCAGGAAAAACTCAGTTTCAAAATTCCGTTCTATCATTACCATGGTATGTTCTGTTACATCAATGAAGTAAAAGATGGTATTGATCTTGGTCTTTGCCGTGGTAAAGACCTGGTTGATGTATTACCACAATTGGAGCAAGGCAAACGGGTGATGGTAGCTTCTGTGATCATCCACAGTAAAAGGGAAATTCTTACAAAGAAAATAGAAGATGTGTTACTCACTGCTGCCAACTGGCAGGAAGAAGCAAAACGGTTGAACATTTCAATGATCAATACAAAGAAGAAAACAGCGAAGAAAAATAAAGCCAAATAGCATTTCAATCTCAAGACATTTATACTGGAGTAAAAAAAATCCTCCTTCGCCGGGATTGACAGGAAAACTTCAGGAACAAAAAAGCCGCTTCGTAAGAAGCGGCTATAAAATACTATATCATCCATTCATCAGACGAGGGCGTCAGATGAAACAGCATTAAACTTAATCACCCCAGATATTGTCTTTTCCGTCGAGCCATTTTTTCACCAGGTCAGTTGTAATGGATTTTGGACGCTCTAACGGGAAGCCCAATGCTCTGTCCCAAATCAAACTGGCCATTACACCCAATGCACGGCTCACGGCAAACAACACGGTGTAATATTCATATTCCTTCATACCATAATGCACTAACAATGCACCACTGTGTGCATCAACATTTGGCCATGGGTTTTTCACTTTACCTAATGATTGTAAAATTGGTGGCACTACTTCATAAATATTCCAAACAGTGTTCACCAGCTTATCATCAGGCATGTGCTTTTTACCAAATTCCATTTGTGCAGTAAAGCGTGGATCGGTTTTGCGTAATACCGCATGCCCGTAACCCGGTACTACTTTTCCTTCGTTCAACGTTTTCTTTACATACTCAGCAATCTGGTCTTTTGATGGCTCATCAGTACCCAACGCTTCCTGCATTTCAAATATCCATTTCACCACTTCCTGGTTCGCCAATCCGTGCAGCGGACCTGCCAAGCCATTCATACCAGCAGCATAACTTAAATACGGATCGCTTAGTGCTGAACCAACAAGATGTGTGGTGTGTGCTGATACGTTACCACCTTCATGATCGGCATGAATGGTCATGTACAAACGCATCAACTCCATAAAGCCTTCATCTTCGTAGCCAAGCATGTGTGCAAGGTTACCTGCCCAATCGAGCAAACCGTTTGGCTGAATATGATCTCCATTTTTATATTTACGACGATACACATAAGCCGCAATACGTGGCAAACGTGCAATCAGATCCATACAATCATCGTAAATAGGATTCCAGTAATCTTTCTTATTAATACCTCTTGCATATTCCTTTGCAAAGTTGCTTTCTGTCTGCAAGGCCATTACACCAGTAACAAACATCGTCATGGGATGTGCATGCAGCGGTAATGCATCAATTGCATCAAACACATGGCTGGGCACATGACTGCGGCGCTGCCATACGTTTGTAATATGATTCGCCTCTTCATTTGTTGGCAATTCACCAATCAACATCAGGTAAAATAACCCTTCGGGCAAAGGCTCCTGCCCTTTGGGTGCAGAAGGAAGTTTTTGCTGTAATTCCGGAATGGAATAACCACGAAAGCGGATACCTTCCTGCGAGTCGAGTAAAGAAGTTTCTGTTACAAGACCGGTAATACCCCGCATCCCCTGGTATATCTGGGAGAGTGTTACTTCGCCGGCAACCTTATTTCCGTGCTCTTTTAAAATGTTCTTGATCTCAATGGCAGCCGCATCAGCTTTCGCCTTAAACTGCTCTTTAATTTCACCCATTATTTCTCTGTTTTAAATTAATGAAGACCGTTACCGATCAGTGAATCTGCCAAAGTTAACCAATAAGCAGTTTCACAACAATTTACTGATGGGAAAAGTTCGTAAAACAAACGCTATTTAGGAGCCCGCTTGTACAAACGAAATGCAACTATTGCAAAAATCACATTCGGTATCCATGCCGCTATAAGGGGCGGAAGATTCCCTTTTGTGGAAAAGACCATGGAGAACTTATCAATGACAATAAACAATACACCAATAATAAATGCCAGTGCAAGATGAAAGCCACTTCCCCCACGAATTTTACGACAGGCAAGAATAGCTGCTATCATGGTCATGATGATCACCGCAACTGCACTTGCATCACGCCTGTACCGTTCAAACCGAATAGCATTTACGCCTTCTGAACCACGCACCTCTTCCTGCTTAATAAATCTGTTTAATGCAGGTGTTTTCAATTTATCTTTTTTGAAATCATCTTCCGATATATCGCTGGGCAGATAGCCCATTTTCAGATAATAATTGGTGAGGATTTTCACTTCTTCCTTCAGCCCGTTGATCTTGCGCTCAACTGCCGATTCCATGCGCCATTGCTTTTTTGCCGTATCCCAGGTAATTGTTTCTGCACGGAGATTATAATACACCTGGTTATTTTTCACCTTCTCCATGAAAAAACCATTACCGATCTTGGTAGTGGTATCGTAATTACGCATGCCGGCGTATGTATGTGTATCAACCCTGAAATGAATATTGTTGAGATACTGGCGTTGCTGTTTGGCAATATTGCCCATATCTACATACTTATTCTCAAAATTGGTGCGGATGATGTTTGCAACAGGTACCAGGTAATGATTGGACAGCCCCAGCACAAGCGCCAAAAAAATACCGCCTATCCAGTAC
>JAACZX010000686.1 GCA_009996555.1 Chitinophagaceae bacterium
ATCAACGGCCAGCCACGAATGACTACGTGGCCAAAACTTACAGAACAATTGCTGGAAAGCGAAGACTTTGGTTTGCAGATCAAAAAGAATGTTTACAAAAACACCTCTTTACCAAATGATCTCAAATCAATTACCGACCCTCATCAAAAACTGATCACAATTCTGAACTATGTAAAGAAGGAAGTAACATGGAATGGCAAAACATCTTTCTGGACCGATGCAGGAATAAAAAATGCATTGGATAAACACAGCGGCAACAGTGCAGATATGAACCTGTTGCTGGTTAGCCTTTTGCGTGATGCCGGGCTGAAAGCATACCCTGTGCTTGTAAGCACAAGAAACAATGGTAAAGTAAACGGCACCTACCCTTTCCTTTACCAGTTTAATGATGTGTATGTGTATGCAGAGGTTAATGAAACTCCTTTTATCATTGATGCTACCAATTACAGCAACCCGCCTTTTCTTATTCCATGGGATGTGCAGTTTACTGAAGGTTATCTTGTTGACAAAGAGCTGGGGCAGTTTATTACATTAGGCGACATCAAACATCGTTTCCGACTTGTATCGTCTATACTTGCTGAAATAAACAAAGAAGGAAAAATAACCGGCAGTGCAAATGTTATTGCTTACGAATATGCAAAAACAGAACGCCTGCGGTCATTACGCAGAGGAGAAAAAAGCTACATGGAAGACTATTTTTCAAAGCCACATCCTGAATTCAAATTCGATTCACTTACATATAAGAATGAAAAGAATGACAGCCTGCCGTTAGAAAATCTTATTCAATTCCAGGGCACATTAACAAGCAGTGGTGATTACATGTTTTACTCCCCCAATTTTTTAATGGAACTTGAAAAGAACGATTTTTTATCGGACAAACGTTTTACCGATATTGAATTTGGCTATATCCAGTACTACAACATGTTTACCACTATTCGTTTCCCTGCCGACCTGGAACTGGAAGAATTACCAAAGAACATACGTATGATATTGCCCGACACCAGTATTTCACTTCAACGCTTTGTGAATAAAAACGAAAACAGCATCTCCATGAGGTATACGCTGGAAATAAAACGCCCCACCTACTATGTAGATGAATACCTTGACTTTAAAACATTTTATGCCAAGCTGTTTGAAATGCTGAATGAACAGATCGTGTTCAAAAAGAAAACAGCACCTAAACCTAAGCCATGAGAAAACTGATTTTTATTCTTGCGTTGACTTTACTTTCAGTAGCTGGAAAGTCGCAATCAATCCTCAACTATTCTTCATTAACACTTCCCGACAGTTTGAAGAAGAATGCAGATGCTGTTTATCATCTTGAAGAAACCATCTATGAGATTGAATCACCATCGAAAATGACGATCAGGAAACACAACATTGTAACAGTACTCACAAAAAAGGGTTTACGCCATTCGGTTATACGTATTGGCGTAGACAAGCTTCGTAAGCTGGATGAGATCACCGTTAAAGTGTACAACGACCTTGGTATTGAAATATCCCGTTTCAAGAAAAAGGATTTTAAACTGGAAGGTGCATACGATGGTATTACACTGGCATCGGACGACAAAGTATATGAACTTGATTTCCCTGTGCCCGGCACGCCCTGTACAATTGAAACAGAATACCAGGTTAACTGCAATGCCATTCTTGATCTGCAACCATGGTTCTTTGGCAGCTCTACCGAATCATACAAAAAAAGCAGGTATGTAGTTAAATCAGCTGTGCCTATAAAATATAAATCATACAACTTTAAAGGGCAACCTGTTATTACTACTGAAGACAAGAAACAAGTGTACACATGGGAAATGAACAATGGCATTGTTACTCCTAATGAATCATCATCGTATGGAGAATGGGTTTCAGCGCCATGGATCGATGTATCGCCAGTTCAGTTCAGTTACGATGGCTATCCCGGTTCATTTGAAAACTGGAAAGAGTTTGGCAAATGGACCTATCCGTTTTATGAAGAAGAAAATCCGTTTAAGCCCGAGCGTGTTGAATTCTTTAAATCGCTTGTGAAAGATGCAAAAACTGAACAGGAGAAAATTGCCATTCTTTATCGTTACATGCAAAAAGAATTTCGCTATGTAAGTATTCAGTTTGGTATTGGTGGTTTTAAACCATTCCCGGTTTCCTTTGCTGAACAAAAAAAATATGGTGATTGTAAAGGTCTTACGCACTACATGAAAAATATGTTGAAAGCTGTAGGCATCAACTCGCATGCAGCACTCATCAATGCCGGAACAAATGAATACCCGGTTGATCCTGCATTTGCATCAAGCATCTTCAACCACGTTATTTTATGTGTGCCTGTTAAAAACGATACGGTTTGGCTTGAGTGTACCAGCAAGGACAATATTCCCGGCATACTTGGCCCGTTTACTGAAAACAGGTACGCATTACTTGTTACTGAAAATGGAGGTGTTATTGCCAAAACACCTGCCAGTAAGAGTTACGATAATAAATGGACAGCTGTAACCGAGGCCGACCTGTCGGCTGACGGCAGCGCCATCCTTTCAAGCAAATTGTATGTTTCAGGAAAATTCTGGGATTATATCAACAACTATATAAACGGCCGCACAAAAGAAGAATCGAAACGGGCATTGGTAAATGCTTTTGGCTACAAAGCTCCTGATGATCTCGAAATTAAAATACTCTCCGATTCTGCCGATGGCTATCTTGTTGACATCAAACTTGCGTACTCCCAGTTTTATGATTTTAAAGCAGGCAGTAAACATTTCTTTCCGCAGCGCCAGTACAAACTGAATGAGGAAACAATTAAGCCTGCAGAAACCAGAAAACACGAATACCTGTTCGACTTCCCGTATATAAAGTCAGATAAGATCGTTTATAAACTACCTGCAGGGTTTGTGCAT
>JAACZX010000331.1 GCA_009996555.1 Chitinophagaceae bacterium
ACCATTATGCATGCAGATACAATTTATGTGCTGGAGAAAGGACAAATAGTTGAACAGGGAAGCCACGAAGAACTGGTGAACAGGAAGGGCCTGTACTATGCAATGTGGCGCCAGCAAATTGGCGAACGCAAAACAATGGCAGCTGTTATTACTGAAGAGGAGGAAACAGACGAAGCTGAATGATGCCGTTTTTGCTTGTTCTTTTTTTTACTATACCAACTATGGGGTATTTAAATTCTATAAATATCCGTTTATTTTGTGCCAATTGAATTTATAGCCTCTTATCCACTAACTATTTTTAAACGCTTACCATACCTGGCCCTTTGTTTACTGCTTTGCTGTAATGCAACAGCACAGGTACAGTTTTTTTTCAACGAATCAACTGCAGTTGTTAACAAAGCACGTGTACTTGCTTTTGCAGATACATCAGCAAACATGAGCATTGAACGCTATGCTGCCATTAAAGCACAAATGCAGCCACTCAATTCCAGAAGTTTTAATCTTAGTTATAAGAACCAGATGTTGTGGCTGTACATTCCCATGAATGCAGTGCAGGACCATGCTTCATTTACAAATATCATGTTGCGTAATCCGCACCTGAACAACCTGCATGTATGGATCTTTAAAGAAGACAGCTTACTAAAAGCTTTTGAGCCAACCGGCGATCATTTACTGTTTTCTACCCGCACACTCCGTTATGCAGATTTTGTTTTTCCCATTCCTGCACAAGACCGGAGCAAACTCTCCTTTCTTGTATTGCTTGATAAACGGAATGAGCATTGTTACAGAAGAAGGTCTTTCATCATACAACCGCAGGAAAAACTTACTGTCGGGTTTAATGTCGGGTATTGGTTTGTTTCTTTTTCTTTTCAGCTTCTTCCTGTTTTATGCCATGCGGGAAAAACTGTATGTGTACTACAGCCTGTATGTTTTTATGGTGTTCTTTTACATTTTCAGTGATTACGGGTATTCCTTCATGTACCTGTTTCCCAACCATCCATCTCCCGCTGATTTTACAAGGCCATTATCCATTTCACTTGCCTCACCTTTATACATACTATTTGCTGTAACCCTGCTTGATATTAAAAAGAACTTACCCGTTCATTACAAATGGGCGATCGGTTTTGTCATTCTCTACCTCAGCAGTTTGGTGATCAGTGTAGCTATAATACCTAACACCGGGAGTATCCGCATTATTCTTGTATGGCTCATGCAGATCTTCCAGAACGCTGGTGCTATCATTATTCTTGTTACTGCCATTGCTGCATTTCGTAAAAAAATTCCCTACGCCGTTTATATCATCATTACCAGCCTGGTATTGCTGTTTAGCTTTTTTGTATTCATGCAATATGTTTCAGGTTTTATTGCCGATACATTTCTTACCCGTAACATGATGAGCATTGGCTTTGTTACAGAAGTAAGTATTCTTGCATTTGTTCTTACACTGCGTTTTAAAAAATACAAGGAACAAAGTGAACAACTGCTGCGTACAACAAACCTGCAGCAGGAGCTGATCTTTAAAAGCATCAGCGATTACCAGGAAAAAGAAATGCAGCGCTACAGCAGTTTACTGCACGATTCTGTGGGTGCCCAGCTATCGGCTATCAGGCTTAATCTTGAATCACTTCAACGCAAGCAGCCAGCTGTTCCCGAAATTGACAAAACAATTGCCGAAATAGGATCACTGGCCGATGATGTGCGGCAGTTTTCACACACGCTTTCGCCGGTGCTGCTGCAAAAGAAAGGGCTGGTGGCGGCTGTGAAAGAAATTACTGATACGGTCAACAACAGTGAACAGTTGTATATCCAGTTCGAGTCGATCGGTACGCTGCAGAATGTAAATTTCCGGTACGAGTTACTGCTGTATAATATTCTGCAGGAGCTCATTCAGAATATGATTAAACATTCCCGTGCATCAGAAGCAATTGTGCAGTTGATACTGGAAAAAGAGCTGATCTATCTTTTTGTAGAAGATAACGGAAAAGGGTTTGATCCCATTCATGTAAAACATGGACTTGGTTTTTCTCAAATCCAACAATTGGTTACTTTCGTAAAAGGAAGTCTTATAGTTGATGCTGCTGAAGGCAAAGGCTGTAAGATCACAATTGAATTTCCTGTACTGCCAGATGAAACCAACCATCCGACTACTCATCGTTGACGATCATCCTTTTTTTTCAGAAGGGCTGATCAATGCTCTTCGTCCTTATCCCGAATACGAAGCCGTTGCTGCTGTGCAATCGGGTAATGATGTAATGGCTGCAGTGCGTATACATGAACCAGATGTATTGATCCTGGATATTAACCTTCCCGGCATTACCGGTTTGCAACTGTTACCAGAGTTGAAACAGAAATACCCTTCCTTAAAAATAATGTTGCTGAGTATGTATATGCCTGCCGATATACGTTTACAACCGGAGAAGCAACCAATAGATGCCTATGTGCTAAAAAACTCAGGAACTGATATTTTGCTGGCTGCATTGGAAACCATCAACAATGGTGGACGGTATTTCGACCCAAACATACAGGCCACCAACCATCATGCAAATGATGATTTCAGCCGTAAGCTGAAATTAAGTTCACGTGAAATTGAAATACTACAGCTGCTGAAAGAAGGTTATTCCAATAAAGAAATTTCGCAGCATTTATTCCTGAGCGAATTAACGGTAAAGACCCATCGCAAAAATATTATGACAAAAATGGGAGCGAAGAATATTGCCGATCTGCTGCGGAAATAAATCAGAATGGAAGTTTGTGTTTACAATTACTGCACAATCCTTTTTGTGCGTCCAGTTTCATCTTCTCCTCCGCATCCACCATTATACAGGCTTGATCAGGGCAATGGCCTAATCCAAAGTTATGCCCCATTTC
>JAACZX010000332.1 GCA_009996555.1 Chitinophagaceae bacterium
TGCAGGCACTTTGTTTACACTAAAAAAGCTATGCACAGCACTTGGGCTGTAAAACAGAACAGCCTGGTATTTTTTGCTGATCTTGTGTGAAGTGTGAATGGTTTCATACACCACAATTTCCTGCACATCGATGTTTTGCTTGCGAAGGATAGCCGGTAACTCATCTCTGCGTTGCTCGCCGCAAAAGAAAATTACTTCGTCAGTATCACTTTCTTCTGCAATGCGTTCGGCAAGTTCAGCTGCATTATTAGCTGTACCGGCAACGCTGTTTTCGCCAAAGCTTTCCTGCAATAGTTTTTTTGTTGTATTGCCCATGCAGTAGATCACCCAATCGGGTTGCTGATAATCCTGCTGCGCAAGTACAGCTGTGACTGCGTTCATACTTGTGAAAATAACAGTAGCAGATTGCAGATAAGCCTGTTCAATTTCCTGCTGTACTTCTACCGACTGGATAGGTTCTGTTTCAATGAACGATAATTCATCAATAGAAATACCTGCAGCATTTGCTTCCTGCACCAATGATTTGCTCAGTGGCCGGGTAGATAATATGTGAATGTTATTTTGTGGCATTACGTATTTCTTCAGCAATGGCTTGTCCGCCTGTATTTAAAATTTCTTCTGCTGCAAACGTTCCAAGATCGGAAGCATCCCAAACCGGAACAGTTGTTTCGTATTCTGCTTTTTTTGTACCATCAAGTGACAGGATATTTCCGATAAAATGAATTTCATCTTCTTTCATTTCGGCGTACGCACTGATGGGGGTAGAACAGCCGCCCATTAATGCACGGAGAAAATCACGCTCAATTTTTGTACAGAAGGTTGTATCTGCATCGTTAAACTGAACACATGCTTCCAATGCATAAGCATCATCTTCTCTGCATACAACCATAATGGCTCCTTGTGCTGGCGCCGATAACATCCAATCGAGTTCAATGGAATTTTCAGGGCGAAGATTAATACGTTCCAAACCGGCAGCTGCAAAAATGGCTCCATCCCACTTCTCTTCTTTTAACTTGCGTAAACGGGTATTAACATTGCCACGCAGGTTGTGTACTTGTGATGCTGGAAATTTATTCAGCCATTGTGCTCTTCTGCGAATGCTGCTTGTCGCTATCGTGAGTGGTGAGTGGTTAGTGGTGAGTGTGGTGCCACCAGTTGAAGAGTCATTATTCACCATTGACCATTCACCATTTACAAATCCTAATCGTGTATTCAATTCATCCCATTCACCCTTCCACACCAACAGATCTTTCACCGGTCCACGTTTCAATACGGCGGCTTGTATAATACCCTTTGGTAATTGCGTAGGCACATCTTTCATTGAGTGTACCGCTATATCAATTTTTTTTGTCAGTAATGCACTGTCAAGGCTGCGGGTAAAAACACCTTGCACACCCATTTCATACAAAGGAGTGTTCAGGTCAATATCGCCTTCACTTTTAATGTAAATAAGCTCTGCTTCGAAGCCATGCTGTGCTAATAAGTTTTTAACCTGTGTGGCCTGCCAAACAGCTAATTCGCTTTCTCTTGTGCCGATGCGGATAATTTGTCCCATTTTATTCTGTGCCGGTAGCAATAAACTCATTGATGGCTTCAATATAATAACAGCCACGCTGGTTTTGCTCTTTCATTTTTGATGCCATGCAGTTGATTACCTTTTGAATTTTTTCATCGGTATTTTTTGTGCAGGCTGTATGATGCGGTTGCAAAGTTATATATAATGGGGAAGTATGAATTTCTTTCAGCTTTGTTTTCACTGCTTTCAGAACGGGCACATGCTTACGCATCTGGTACCAGTCGTAAAACTCAGCTGTATGTTCGGCAATAATGGCCTTCGCTTTGGGTACTTCAGCTTCACGTTTAGCAAGCGTTTCATCTTTCAGCTTCGATAACTGATCTACGTTTACCAGTGTTACATTTTCCAATGCAGCGGCTGCAGCTTCCACATTGTTGGGAATCGACAGATCAATTACCAACTTGTGTTGCCTGCCTTGCAGTTGCGATGAAAGAATAGTTGGCTCAGGAGAATTTGTAGCTACGAGGATGATATCTGCTTCTGCAAGTTTTTCGCTCAGCGCTTCTATAGGTGCGGAAAATAAACCCAGCTCTTCTGCCAGGGCCGAAGCTTTTTCTTCGGTACGGTTAATGAGTGTGATGTTTTTTGTACCTAAATAATCTACCAGGTTCTTACAGGTGTTACGTCCAAACTTACCCGTACCCAGCAACACTATTTTTTTATTTCGGATCTGTTTTACATGTTCACGAATAAACTGTACGGCTGCAAAAGAAACCGATACGGTTCCATCGCTCAACCTTGTATTATTCTTAATTGCTTTGCTCGATTGCAACATACAGTTCACCAAACGCTCTGTAAACGCATGAATGCGCTGGTGTTGCTTGGCTGTTTTTGCTGCTTGTTTTATCTGCCCAACAATTTCATAATCGCCCAGTATCTGCGAATCTAATCCGCCGCCAACATGAAACAAATGATCGATAGCTTCTTTACCTTTTTTTACATAAGCCCTTTCACGAAACTCAGCGGTGCTGCCATCGGTTTGGCTGCAGAGTAACTCTTCCAGCTGTAAAACCTGGTCGGCAAAACCATAAATTTCGGTGCGGTTACAGGTAGATACCACAAAGGCTTCCTGCACACCAAACTCGGGAGCCTGGTTAAGTAAAGTGCAATACTGATCAGGCGAAAGGGCAAAACGGCCACGCATTTCAGCATCGGTTTTGCGGTAGTTGATACCCGCAATAAAAAATTTCGATATGTCTTTTGTGCCGTTCTTGTGCATGGTGATTGTACCAAAAAATCTCAAGCGCAAAAGTAACTTCGGGCACCGCATGAACCTAAAAATTCT
>JAACZX010000687.1 GCA_009996555.1 Chitinophagaceae bacterium
GTGATCTTAATGGGTTACATGAATCCGGTGTTGCAATATGGGTTTGAAGCGTTTTGTAAAGATGCAGCTGCGGTTGGTGTTGATGGATTGATATTACCTGATCTTCCGGAATATGAATTTGAAACTGAGTATGGTGCGATCATCAAAAAGTATGGACTTGATTTTATTTTTTTGGTTACACCTGAAACGAGTGATGAGCGTATTAAACGATTGGACAATTTAAGCACGGGCTTTTTGTATGCAGTGTCATCATCATCTACAACAGGCAGCGATAAGAACATGACCGATGTAAATGCGTATTTACAAAAGTTGAAAAGTCTGCAGTTGAAAAATCCTGTGCTGGTTGGTTTTGGTATTAAGGATAAACAAACTTTTGATGCAGCTTGTGCCAATGCAAACGGAGCTATTATTGGTACAGCATATATTAAAGCATTGGAAGGAACGAATGATGTAGCGGGAACAACAAAACAGTTTCTGAGTGCAATTGTCTGAACTGTGATTTATAGGATTGATGGGATGTAGGGATTAGTAGTAATCTCATCAATCACAATCATCCCATTTATCCCAGTTCAGACAATGAGCGGAAGACGGGGCTCGAACCCGCCACCCTCAGCTTGGGAAGCTGATGCTCTACCAAATGAGCTACTTCCGCTAATGTGTTTAAAGTTAAACATGAAATTGAATTTTAAAAAATGAGTACAGCAGAAAATAGCGGAGTCTTTTCGGTTCCCCCTTCAGGGGGCGGAGTGGGTACTGTTGCAATTGTAAAATATAACGCAGGAAATATTCAATCGGTGTTGTTTGCATTGGAGCGTTTAGGTATTGATGCAAAAGTGACGGATGATCAAGATGAATTATTTGCTGCAGATAAAGTGATCTTTCCCGGAGTGGGTGCTGCACGCAGTGCAATGGATAGTTTGAAGGAGAAAGGATTGGATACGATCATAAAGCAGCTGAAGCAACCGGTGCTGGGCATTTGTGTAGGCATGCAGTTGTTATTTGAACATTCGGAAGAAAGTGATACCGAATGTTTGGGCATTATTCCTGCGAAGGTGAAATTATTTGCCCCCCCGCCCCTAAAGGGGGGCTTTAAGGTTCCGCAAGTTGGATGGAACGAAATATACGATTTGAAGTCGCCTTTGTTTAGGAATGTAAAAGAAAACAGTTACGTGTATTATGTTCATAGCTACTTCGCAGAGATGAATCCCTACAGCGTTGCCACAACTGATTATTGTTTGGAATATTGTGGAGCTGTACAGAAAGATAATTTTTACGGCGTGCAATTTCACACGGAGAAGAGTGCGAAGGTGGGTGATCAAATACTAGCAAACTTCCTGACACTGCCCCAGCCCTAAAGGGAGCTGTTACGATCATGAAAGATGATATGTTTTACAAAGCAGGGCCATTGATTTTTCGTAAAGCCGAAGAGCTGAGAAATCAATGCACACATACTGAGGAGTTGCTTTGGAACTATTTACGTCAAAACCAATTAGGGTTAAAATTCAGAAGGCAACATCCTGCAGCGAACTATGTGCTCGATTTTTATGCACATAACAGTTATACGATTTTCAAATAGGCAGGTAAAAGAACATCTTGATTTTGTTGTTGCTGCCATAAAAGATAAAGTAATAGACATGTTGAACAATAATAGTACAGTTACAAGCTCCCCTTCAGGGGCGGGGGGGCATGGGTTTATCATTCCAGCGATCGATATCATTGACGGCAAGTGTGTACGTTTAACTGAAGGCGATTATGCCCAAAAGAAAATTTACAACGAACATCCTTTAGAAGTTGCCAAGGAATTTGAAGGCGCAGGATTGCAACGTTTGCACTTAGTTGATCTGGATGGTGCAAAAGCAGGTGCAGTAAAGAACTGGAAAGTGCTTGAGACTATCGCTGCAAAAACTTCATTGGTCATTGATTTCGGCGGCGGTATAAAAAAAGAGGAAGATGTAAACATTGTCTTCAATTCCGGTGCTGCCTTGGCAACGGTGGGCAGTATTGCGGTGAAAGATGAAACGACTTTTGTTTCGTGGCTGCAGCAATTTGGCGCCGCTAAGTTTTTATTAGGTGCTGATGTGAAGAATGAAAAGATCGCTGTTGGCGGTTGGTTGGAAACAACTGATATCTGGATATACGACTTCATTGAAAAATATATCAATCACGGTGTGCAGCAAATCTTCTGCACCGATGTAAGTAAAGATGGACGATTGGAAGGGCCGTCAACTGAACTCTACAAAAACATTCTGCAGAAATTTCCACAGCTGCATTTCATCGCCAGCGGTGGTGTAAGCTCCATGCAAGACCTGGATGAATTAGCAACAATCGGCTGCACAGGCGTAATTGTAGGTAAAGCAATTTATGAAGGAAGAGTAACATTGAATGATTTGAAGAAATTTTGAGAGATGGCTGATTTATGATGTGGGAAGCGTGTTTACTATTGAACATTCACCATTGACTACTCACTGTTTTTCCCAAACCGCTTCTTCACTACTTCCACCAACTGTATGGCATCGGGTGTAAGGTTTAATGCAAATATTCCCGTAAAGAAAATAAGCGTAAACAAACTGCTGCGGATAATAATGCCCAGCCAGCCTGTCATTTCTTTGAAGAGATAGTAACTGATAAAATACGCAACAACGCCGGTGATTAATGCAAGAATTGTTTTAAAGCTGAACGGTTGCAGCTTATAACGTTTCCATAAAAACGTATAGCGGATACCGTTATAAATGGCAAAGGCAACAAGATTGGCATACGCACTTCCTTCAATACCAAACTTTTTGATCAGAATGTAATTCAACGGCAGACTGATCGATAACAGCAAAACACCTGTAAGAAATTCA
>JAACZX010000333.1 GCA_009996555.1 Chitinophagaceae bacterium
TACTGTGAACCGTATAGAAAAGATCAACTACAACTGGAAAACCGAATTCAACAACCCTCCCAAATGGCTGGAAGAGCCATACCCCTGGGACTGGATGTGTGTGGCCACAAAAGATTAAGCCTATCCATTTCCGTTAGTTACATCGGCAGACAGCAGTATGATTATTTGCAAATCTTTCCACTTTGATTTGGAAAGGAATTGCGGTATCTTAATACTACTCCCATCCTATCTCAACACTACCCTTTCTTTTTTCACATTCTAAAACAACAAAACATGAGAAAGATTTTTCTTCTCTGCCTGCTTGTTCCCCTACTTGGAATAAGCCAGAACAACGTTATGAGTACATTCAGAGTGTTTCCCAAAACAGACAAACTGATGGAATTTGAAAAAGCCTTCACCACACATGCACAAAAATATCACACGGGCAGCTGGAAATGGCGTGTGTATTATATTGAAAGCGGACCCGATGCAGGCGGCTTTCATGTTACTGAAGGACCGCTTTCGTGGGAGCAGATCGATAAGCGTGGCGACCTGAGTGCTGAGCATACTGCCGATTGGGCGAAGAATGTTTCGCCACTTACAGTAGATCGTGGCAGTTCCGGCTATTTTACATTTATTACCGAGTTGAGTAATGTTGAGCTGACAGATTTCAGCGACAAAATCATCATCAACCACATGTTTGTAAAACCCGGCATGATTGGAGAAGCAACAGAACTTGTGCGAAAGCTCAAAAAAGTATGGGCTGCCGATAAAGAAAGTGTTGCTGTTTATTCAGCAAGCATTTCAGGGCCTCCTCAATTTGTAACCGTAACAAGATTGAAAAATGGCTTGAAAGAATTGAGCCCGGAATTTCGCAAACCAATGCCTGAACGTTTCAACACAGTACATGGAGAAGGCGCATGGACCTATTACCTGGCCGATTACGCAAAAGCAATTGAAAACAGGTGGAGTGAGCTGCTGGTATTCCGTGCAGACCTTAGCTCAAAATAAAACACCGTTTGAACGCACGATTATTTTTTACAAAACTCAATACAATGAAACAGATATCTTCTTTATACCGGAAAACTGTATCCGTTTTTTTATGGCTTGCTTTTCTTATGCCAGCACAGGAGTTGCAATCACAGATATCAGTCTATCAATACCGCCGTGTTCCAGCTGACAAGATTGATGAATTCATTAAACGTGAAACAACTTACTGGAGCAAAGTGGCACAAAAAGCAGTTGATGCAAAAAGGATGAACTTCTGGGGGTTGTTTGAAAAAGTGGGCGGTTACGATCTGCCAAACTCTTCTAACTTCTTATTCATTAACACATTTTCCAATATTGATTCAGCATGGAATGGCGATGTGTTCGACCCCACGAAACTGTTTCCGAAAATCGCTTATAGTCAAATGGAGACCATGTCGTTTACAACAGTCACAAGCCAGATATTTTTCCATGGCGAAGACTGGGCTGAAGCAAAAGGTGTAAACCCGGCTAAAGATTTTAATTATGTGGTGATGAACTATCATCACTCAAAAGATCCTGGAAGTTTCATCAATGCAGAGAAAACCATCTGGAAACCATTTTTGCAATCAGCTATGGATAAAAAGCAAACGCAACAGGTTGGCTGGGGCAATGCGAGTGTGCTTTCGCCCACAGGTGGCGATATGCAATTCAACACAATTTCTTATGACCTGTTCCGCACATTGCAGGATGCTTTGCTCACCCCATGGGCGCCTGACCTTGTAGCTCCAGACAACCTGGATATTTTTGGTAAGATGAGAACAGTACCAAACGCAAGAGTTATATACAGGGTTGTAAAAGTGGTGTCGAATTAACAACCCCAAACCCCCTCTAACTCCCCCTGAAAGGGGAGAACCTATTGCACAGACCACGCCAGACATAGTTAATCATAAAAATAAACCTCTCCGAAATCGGAGAGGTTTATTTCATTTTAATCTATTACAAGATAGGGCTGTGTTTAGCAAGTCCCCTCTACCAGAGGGGATTTAGGGGAGGCTTATCACCATTGCACTTGCACCACCTCCGCCGTTGCAAATTCCTGCCGCACCATACTTCGCATTATTTGCTTTGAGTACATTGATGAGTGTAACGATGATACGTGCGCCGCTTGCGCCTAACGGATGACCCAATGCAACTGCGCCACCGTGCACATTTACTTTCGCCGGATCAAGCTGCATACGCTTGCTGTTTTCAATACCAACCACAGCAAATGCTTCGTTGAGTTCCCAATAAGCAATGTCGCTCATTTGCAAACCTGCTTTGGCAACAGCTTTGGGCACAGCTAAGGATGGTGTTGTTGTAAACCACTCCGGTGCCTGCTCTGCATCGGCATACGATAAAATTTTAGCAATTGGTTTTAATCCCAGCTCTTCAGCTTTTTCTTTACTCATCAAGAGCAAAGCTGCAGCACCATCGTTCATCGTACTTGCATTAGCTGCGGTAACAGTTCCATCTTTGATGAAAGCAGGATTAAGTGTTGGTATCTTATCAAACTTTACATTGTATGGTTCTTCATCTTTTGCAAATACAATGGGATCGCCTTTGCGTTGTGGAATTTCAACAGGAACAATTTCATTATCGAACAAACCCTTTTCCCATGCAGCCTGTGAGCGTTTGTAACTTTCAATGGCAAATGCATCCTGCTCTTCTCTGCTGATGCCACATTCCTTTGCGCATAATTCAGCAGCATTGCCCATGGCTTTACCATCATATACATCGGTTAAACCATCTTTAGCTAAACCATCAATCATGGTTGTATTTCCGTATTTGTTTCCCCAACGCAAACTGTCAACATAGAACGGCACATTGCTCATGCTTTCCATACCACCGG
>JAACZX010000334.1 GCA_009996555.1 Chitinophagaceae bacterium
TCCCAAAAAGAAAGTATATTTATAATGCGACTTTTTCATGTATCAGTAACCTTGTAAAAATACTGGATTTGACCCCAATGTTTACCCAAAACAATTTTTACTATGAGTGACTTTACTTTAAACAAAGAGCCGGATCTTATTGTTACTGCCCGTTTCATTGAAAAGGGCGACGATGCTCCTTTGCATGGTGCAGACTTTACAGTTAGATTGTATGACCGTGATATTGCTGATGATGATTTTTTAGGCGAAAGCAGGTTAGATGCCGAAGGACATATACGCATTGCCTTTGCGCATGATGCTTTTGTAAACGATGCTGCATTTAAGGAAGCACGGCCTGATTTTTATTTTATGATCATGAAAAGCGGTAAACCTGTTTATACCACCAAAGTTCTTGAAGAGCTGAGTATTGAAGATCTGCAGCAGTTCAGAATGGGAGAGGGTGATGTGGTTGACCTTGGCAGCTTTTTGGTTGATGTGAAATGATGATTGTATTGATGTTGCCTGTTAGTTGAATTGTTCAGCTGTTTCTTTTTTCGTTGAAAATGATGTTGTGTTTTTTTAATTCTTCCAGCACAGGTTCATATATTTCCCTGCGTGCAGGAATATGTAATCCCTTCAGCTTTATTTTATCTTCCAGTACAAGTTTTGCTGCAATGCCTAATGGCAAGCCTACGGTTTTTGCCATTGCAGTTCGCAGGCTGTCTTCGCCTTTTACAACAAGGCTGCTGTTGATCGTATAGTGCGTTCCTTCAAGTTCATATTCTATTTCATGCAGCATTACGATCATGTCTTTGTCGTTTGGCTGCAAAGCCAGTTTCCGTTCAAGACGATGTTGCAGAATATCTGCACTGCATTTTATTCCTGCAGGAAGTTGTTCAGTACTGTCCAGTTCAAGAAATGCAAACTGTTCAAGAATGTTATCGTGGCTGGCTTCCGGTACATACAGTTCAAGATACATCCGCAGGCTAAGATCCCTGCCTTCGATCCTGTTGAGCTTTGCTGCAAACCAGTCTGAAAAACTGCGGCATTGTTTTACAAGTTCCAGATCGTTTTCACTGGTAAGGTCAAGATCAACCACTACATCCCAGCCTTTACAAAAATCAGCATAACGCAATGTTGTGCGGATGAAGGTTGCTGTTTCTTCTAACCCATACAGCGGCATATAGCTCAGTGAATCCCTGTTGGGGTACCATGCAAATGCAGGAAGGTTGTCAATTGTTATTTGCGGGCAGTCTTCAAATACCCGGGCATATTCTTTTGTAATGATATGGCCGTTTTGTTTATAAGCCGCACCAGCATGCCCAGCCATTACAATGTTCCGGGGATTCCAGCTTATTTTATAATGCCAGGGGTTGTCGTCACTTTCAGGTGCAACTAATCCCCCGCAATGCGATTTGAAAGATGTAATGGTTCCACCTTTTGTTCTGATCTCATCAAATAATTGCATGGCGCTCATGTGGTCAATTCCGGGGTCAAGCCCCATCTCACACAAAAAAAACAACTCTTTGCTCCTGATCTCAGCTTCAAAGTTGCGGATGGTATCATCAACGTATGATGCATTCAGGAGGTTTCGGCCAACAGCAACACAATCTTTCACTACATGAATATGCAAAAAGGGTGGAAGGAGGGAAATGACAAGGTCAGCGGATTCAATCAGCATTCTTCGTTCATCTGCATCTGTTACATTTACTTCAACCGCTTCGGTATTGGGAGCGTTGGCAAGTTTTGCTTTTGCCTGTTCAGCATTTGCGTCAGCAACAACCAGCTTCCAGTTTTTTTCGCTAACAGTTGTTTTCAGGTAATCAATTAAAACCGTGGCAGATTTACCTGCGCCAAATACAAGAATCGTTTTCAATCAAAATAAATTTAAGAGTAATAAAGTAAGGGGAGAATTTGCACATAACCATATTCAATTTATTAGCCGAATCAGTTTTGGGTGTTTGGCCTTCTATCAATAAATTTGCTCCACTTTAAAACAAAGTTATTTCAATGAGAACAATTGCGATGCGTGAAGCCCTGCGGGAAGCAATGCAGGAAGAAATGCGTAGAGATGAAAAAGTGTTTTTGCTGGGTGAAGAAGTTGCAGAATACAATGGTGCTTACAAAGTGAGTCAGGGTATGCTGGCTGAATTTGGTGAAAAACGTATAATTGATACCCCCATCTCTGAATTGGGCTTTACTGCTGTTGCAGTAGGCGCTGCCCAGAACGGTTTGCGTCCCATCGTTGAATTTATGACCTGGAACTTTGCTGTACTGGCATTGGATCAGATCCTTAATACTGCATCAAAAATGCTGGCAATGAGTGGCGGCCAAATTGGTTGCCCCATCGTTTTCCGTGGAGCCAACGGTTCTGCCGGTCAGCTGGGTGCGCAACACTCAACAGCTTTTGAAAGCTATTATGCAAACATCCCCGGTTTAAAAGTAGTTTCTCCTTCTAATCCATACGATTCAAAAGGTTTACTGAAAGCAGCTATCCGTGATAATGATCCGGTTGTTTTCATGGAAAGCGAAGTAATGTATGGCGATAAGGGCGAAGTGCCGGAAGGCGAATACATCATCGAGATTGGTAAAGCAGATATTAAGCGTCCGGGCCGTGATGTAACAATCGTTTCGTTCAATAAAATGATGAAGGTAGCCTTAGGTGCCGCTGAAGAACTGGCGAAAGAAGGTATTGAAGCGGAAGTAATCGACTTACGCACCATTCGTCCGCTAGATTGGTTCACCATTCTTGAAAGTGTGAAAAAGACAAACCGCCTGGTAATTGTAGAAGAACAATGGCCGTTTGCATCTATTTCATCAGAAATTTCTTACCGCATTCAGAAAGAAG
>JAACZX010000688.1 GCA_009996555.1 Chitinophagaceae bacterium
GAGCTCATTAATGAGAGCCGTTGCCTCCTCATAACTGCCCGCAGTTTTGAAACTGGCGGAATGCAGGTCTTCTGAAAGGATGGAAAGCATCCGTTCTACATAATTTACATTATCGTCAACAATGAGGATCAATGGTTTCAAATACTGATAATTAAACAGCAATTTAAAGAGGATAAACACATGGTACTATAGGATAATTAACTGAGTGGTTGTAAGGCTTTGAACTACACGAAGTAGTATAATAACTACAAGCCGCTCAAATCAACTTTTTCTCCAGTGCATAACGGGTGAGGTCGGCATTTGATTTCATCCCCATTTTTTCAAGTACCCGTGAACGGTAGGTGCTTACAGTTGTAACGCTTAACGCAAACTGGTTGGCAATTTCGCTTACGGCTTTACCGCTGGCCAGCATTTTAAATACATCAAACTCACGATCCGATAACCGTTCATGCAGCTGATCAGTAGTATCTACTTCAAATGCCTTTGCCAGTTTTTCGGCTATGGTGGGAGTAATGAATTTTTTTCCGAGCTGTACGGTCTGGATCGCCTTCACAATATCATCATGAATGGTTTCTTTACCAAGGTAACCGGCTGCACCGGCTTTGAGTACACGAAGGGCGTACTGATCTTCGGGGTACATACTCATAATGAGTACGGGCAGTTTGGGCGCTATTTGCTTTACTTGTGAAAGCGCATCCAGGCCACTGCGGCCGGGCATGCTGATGTCGCAGATAACAACATCCCATTCCTGCTGAATAATTTTATTGACCAATGTTTCTGCATCCCCGGCCTCGCCTATGTCGGCCGACGGGTATTCTTCAAGCAGCAACAACCTAAGTCCTCTTCTAACAATAGCGTGATCGTCAGCAATTAAAATTTTTTTCATACGACGTAATAGGTATTAAAACGGCATTAATGTAAAGGTACCCTCACTTTCAATTTTGTTCCGCTTCCAGGTTTACTTTCAATTTCAAAGATACCATGCATCATGGCAGATCTCTCCTTCATGCCCAGTAATCCAAGTGTTTTCTTCCCGGCAACAGTATTGGTATCGAAACCCTTGCCATTATCTTCAATACACAAAATAAACTCATTGTTCTGATTTTTCAAATGTATATCTACCTGACTGGCAGATGCGTGTCTTGTTATATTGGTTAATGACTCTTGTAAAATACGGAAAAGATCAGTTGAAAACTTATCCGGCACGGCCAGTTGCTCCTCAGATTTTGATAGCCGAACGCTAATTCCAGTACGTTTTTCAAACGAATCTGCCTCCCATTCCAGAGCTGCAATCAGGCCAATGTCATCCAGCAAGCTGGGTCGCAGATCAGTAGCAATACGGCGTACGGAAGATACCGTTCCGTCGATAATTTTTTGAAGATCGTCCATTTTTGCCGGTAAAGCAGCCACGTCGCCGTTATTTACCTTTTTCTTCATCCAGGAAATATCCATTTTCATGACTGTCAGTTGCTGACCAAGTTCATCATGAATTTCCCTGGCAATATGTGCCCTCTCTTCTTCTCTAACCTTGTGCAGGTAGGCCGTTAGCCTGCGGATCTGCTGGTACGATTCATTCAGATCTTCTTCAGCACGTTTCCTTTCTGTAATATCCCGTATAATTGTATTGGTCTGTTCTTCGCCTGAAGCTGTTTTGAATTTTACGGATGTGATCTCGGCCAAAAACCTGGTTCCGTCTTTTCTGAAATGGTACAATTCACCTTTGGCTTTTCCATACTTATCTCTGGTACTGTAAAATAACGGCCAGTTTGGATCTGTTTCATCGAGGATGCCAATGCGCCCGCCGCTGCAGATCTCTTCTTCCGTCATTCCAAAAATTTCAGTGGCAGCTTTGTTTGCGGAGAAGATGCGGCCCAACCCATCGGTGAGCAATATGCCATCCATACTGTTCTCAAAAAAGAGCCGGTATTTTTCTTCGCTGGCATTTAAAGCTTCCAATGTCTTTTTGCGGACAGTGATATCCCTGATGTACATAGAGAGACCCGATGCCGATGGATAGATGTTAAGTTCAAACCATTTTTCCAATCTTGTAAAACAGGTTTCCAGGTAAATATATTCCCTGCTGGTAAAAGCCTGTTTAATGGCCTGCTCCACTTCACCTTCTACAGTTTGCAGCAACTCATAAACGGATGTGTCAGTTATTTGCGACGAATCAATATTAAACAGCAGCTCAGCCCGCTTATTAATGTAAACGATACGGGTATCATTATCCAACCCAATAAACGCATCGGAAATACGTTCAAACACGTCCCGCAATTCGGTTGTTTTTTCTTTTACCTGTATTTCGAGTTGCTGGTTAAATTCCTTCAGCTGTCTTTCTAATTGTTTCCGCTCCGACATATCACGGTGGATAGCCACATATCCGTTAACGTTTCCCTCAACATCACGCAGCACACTTACAGCTGCCTGTACAAATATCTGCTGCTTGTTTTTGTTGAAAAAAATATATTCATCATTATAACTTCCTTTTGCATTCAACACAGCCATCCGCCGCTGCGTTTCTTCATCGCTGTTTGTACTTTTTAAAAAAGACCGTAAAGGCTTGCCTAAAACTTCCTCTTTTTTATACCCGTAAATTTCTTCGGCCCCTTTATTCCAGCTTTTGATGTTTAAATGAACATCAGTTGAAAGAATTGCATCACTTGTTTGTTCAACCAAATTTGCCAGGTGATCTTTTTCACGGATAATTTCTTCCTGCCGTTGTTCTCTGCGGTTAAGCAACATGGTGTTGAGCCATATCAACGCAAGAAAAATAAGGATCATGCTTGTAACAGAAAGTGCAGAACCAAATTCAAGAT
>JAACZX010000689.1 GCA_009996555.1 Chitinophagaceae bacterium
TTACCCATTTTGCCGGAACGGTCAGGTAGAACTCCTGCGTGGTACGCTGGTTTGTTTTATCAATGGTGGGGCACCACACACTTGTAGCCTCTGTTTCGCCCTGTGTCCAGATTTGTGTGGGTTTATCTTTCTCTTCTCCTTTCGGGTTAATGAAATACAAGCCTTTTGCATCCGTAATAGCAGCACTGCCTTCTGTTTTAAAATCATTTGGCTTCGCCACATAATTGATATAAACGGTATAAGACTCTCCGCCTTTGTAGGTTTTATCAAGGTTTACAGACAACAGCAGTCCGTCATAATCGTATTTCAGTTTGCTGCGAACGGCTCCTTTCTGTACAGCTACCTCTTTTATCTCCATTCCTTTAGCATCAAGCACCAGTGTATTGCTGGAGTAGAAGTGTGGTTTTAATGTGAGCCAGGCTTTGCCCAACAGTTGAGCATTGGGTATATCAAAGGCTGCCTCAAGTTTTGTGTGGGTAAGCACATGCGTTTTTTCCGGTGTTGAACGATAGATCTTTTTCCAGCTGGTATCAGCCTTTTCCTGCTCCTGTGCAAGAGCCGGGATGGTGCTGAGCATCAGCAGACCAACAATGAGTTTTTTTTTCATGAACGAAGAATTTGTTTTTAGCAAAACAGGTTACCTGTTTTTATTTTAGCCCGTAAAGATAAAGTGGCCTGCGATTTGGACTGCAGATTTTGACAAATGGTTTGTGATTCAGATAAACAAAAAAAATTAGCTTTGTTGCCATGCGAACATCCGTGATCAGAAGATTGATATCAGCCGTAGTGGGTTTAGTTTTGTTTGCTGTGCAGGTAAATGCACAGCTGAATCATTTTATTTACCTGCAATCAGATAACCAGCAGCCTTTCTATATAAAGTACAATAACAGGATCATCAGTTCTTCCACATCCGGCTATCTCATTCTGCCCAAATTAAAAGACGGGGTAGTGGATTTTGCGGTGGGCTTCCCCAAAAGCGACCAGTCAGAACAGCAGTTTCAATACACCATTGATAAAGCTGATAAAGGATTTCTGCTCAAGAATTTTAATGATAAAGGATGGGGATTGTATGATCTGCAAACCTCTTCTATTGTGTATGCTGCTACAAAACAGGGGCCTGCCGTTAATACTACAGGGGCCAATGTAACTCCTGCAAATGATCCGTTTTCAAACATGCTCTCCAAAGTAACCCAGGATAGCACTGTAAAAACGGTTACGGTTGTAAAGGAAGAAAAACCAGTAGTGGTGGAAAAGCCAAAAGAAGAGAAACCATCGGTGGTAACAACAGCTCCTCCCGTAAAGGATACTGTAGTAATAAAGGCTGAAGTAAAACCCGAAATAAAAGAGGAGAAACCGGTTATTACGGAACCGGAATGGACTGCTCCGTCAAAATCAACAATAAAGCAGGTGCGTAAGTTTATAAGTGCCGAAGGTGCCGATATGGTGTTTGAAGTAGCAGAAGCAAGTGGAGCAAAGGATACCATTCGTGTGTTTATCGAACGTGATCCTTCTGTTGCAGTGTCGGTAAACATAGCTGTGGATACGCCCAAAACAGAAACGGTAAAGAAAGATACTGTAGCAATTGTGGAGCCGCCTAAGGTTGATACACCGGTTATTTCCAAACAGGATGTGGAGGAAAAGAAAGAACAGGTAACAACACCGGTAGTCGTTACAGAGCCTGCAAAAGAAACAAAAACAACATCACTGCCTAACAGCAATTGTAAAGATTTTGCTACGGAAGATGACTTGGTGAAACTTCGCCGCCGCATGGCTTCACAACGAAAAGACGAACAAATGGTGGAAGAAGCGAAGAAAGTATTCAAGACTAAATGCTTTACATCAGGACAATTACGTGTGCTCTCAGCATTGTTTCTGACAGATGAGGGACGTTATCGCTTTTTTGATGCCGCACTTCCGTTTGTAACAGATTTTACCAACTTCAAATCGCTGGGCGATACTATTCAGGACGAATACTACAAACGCAGGTTCACCGCTTTGTTGCCCAATCAATAGATCATGGCCCGTTATTTTCTTGAGCTTAGTTACAAAGGAGAGGATTACAGCGGCTTTCAGGTACAGCACAATGCTGTTACTATCCAGTCGGAAGTGGAAAAAGCATTTCGTATTTTCTTTCGCAGAGAAGTTGAATTAACCGGCTCATCACGAACAGACGCAGGCGTGCATGCATTACAGAATTATTTTCATTTTGATTGGGAGGATGAGTTTCCGCAACCGGCTGTTTACAACCTCAATGCTATTCTCCCATCATCAATTGTCGTACAATCTGTACGACAGGTGAAGCCAGATGCACATTGCCGTTTTCATGCACTTGCGAGAAGATATCGCTACTACATTTATAACAGAAAGAATCCTTTTCTTGAAGACCGTGCATGGTACCTGCCGTTTACACTTGATGAAGCATTATTACATCAATGTGCTGAGAGAATCACCAGTCAACATGATTTCTCGGCCTTCTCCAAGCGTAATACACAGGTAAAAACCTTCAATTGCACAATTATGCAAAGCCGGTGGCAGCAAAGCAATGATTGTTTGGTTTATGAAGTACAGGCAAATCGTTTTTTGCGTGGCATGGTGAGAGGGCTGGTTGGAACCATGGTTCGTACGGCAAGGGGTGGGATGTCTTACTCACAATTCGACCAATTACTCTCAAATGCTTTACTCTCTTCTGCTGATTTTTCGGCTCCGGGAAAGGGCTTATTTCTTGCCGAGGTTAAATATCCTGCCGGTTTATTCATAGGCTGAGGATTTTTTTTCGGGCTGAAACGCTTTACTGGCAAGCTTTCCC